>JBDTCQ010000331.1:0-7907 GCA_039923515.1 Dokdonella sp. | reverse complement strand
ACCAGTGGCGAGCGAAGATTTGCGGTCGTCGATCACCGAGGACGGCGACGCCGAACAGGACGCCGAGCCAGAGCACGCCTGCGGCAACGATGCTCAGGTCAGGTAGCATGGAATGATTCACTTCGCGACCCGCTTGGCAAGCTGCCGTATTGGCACGCCGCGATGGAAGCAGGTTCGCGCCGGAAGCCGCTTTCAGTGCCAGCCACGTGTCCCGACCGGCATGGATTTGCCTGATGCTGCGGTGTGACCGCAATCATCCGCTTCGGTGGCACCGGCCATGATCGTCTTGGGCCGATCAAGCCGGAGATTCCGGCCGGTGCCGAGGCACCCTGCACTGAAAGCGACTTCTGCCGCGAATTTCGAGAGACGAAGACCGATATCGCTTCGTCGCACGGGAATACTGTTTCTATTCCAGGGGCGCTCCCAGAGCCGCCGCTGCGTTTGCAAGCCAGCGCAACTGCACGCCCTGACGTGTGTCGTAGTCTGCTCCGGAATATCCCCACCAGTCCCAGCATGCCTTCGGATTCAATGGCGCATAGCTTGCGCGGGTCTGAGGATATAGCACGACGAGATGTCGGGCATCTGCCCAGCGATTGTAGCCGGCGTCGATGGCAAACGCTTTGCCAACGGCATCGGCATTCTGCTGGCAGCCATGCAGGGCAATATGCAAACCACAGATTTCTCCCGCAGCGCAGGACTTGGGAACGTAGACAAAGCCGGTATCGGCCAGCATCGCGTCCTTTCCTTCCGGCAGGTAGACTTTCTGATCGAAGCTGCGCAACTCGCCATCAGCCGTCGCCGCGGCAACCGGCTGGTCCGCATACAGCGCCGAGAGAATCGCGCCCGCGCCATCAAAACCGCACTTGCCGATATACGGCGCTTCACTGGTCGTGCACGGCGTACCGTAGGATTCGGTCGGGAAGGTATGTGCCATCTCGCGGCCATTGTCTTCGCTGACAACCGTGCCGCCGAGCTTGCGATAGAACTCCGCGGCCTGCGTGCTGATTGCCGCACCCACGGTGGTATCGAGGGTGCCATGCATGACGAATACCTTGTCGCCGGCCAATCCTTCCAGCGGAGCGATCAGGCCACTGGCCGCGCGTGATTTCGCACTCTCGACCAAGGCATCAACATCGGGCAGCTTGTCAGCCGCCGGATTGAGGCAGCCCGCCAACGCCGTCTCAAGGCTGCCTTGTGCGCAACCATAAGGCCCGCCGGCAATCATGGCGACCCCGGCGATATGGCTGGAGAAGGCCATATGCACCTGGGTCGCCATGTACGCCCCGGACGACAGCCCCGAAACTGTCGTTCGCGACGCATCCAGCTTCAGCTTCGGCAGCGGGGCGTCCGCAGGCTTGCTGCCGCAGCCCGTCATCGCCACCCCGAGCAGGCAAATCAGCGAAGCCGCAAGCGTGAGCCGAACCGGCAGGGACGCACTGTCCCCGCCACGCAGCGCCATCGCCAAGCCCCGCGATCGAGTGGAGTCCAACATCAGAAGTTGAACCGTGCAGTCAGATAATAGTTGCGTGGCATCGCGTAGTAAGCCGTCTGGATATTGCCAACGCTGCTGAACTCCTGCGCATCGGTCTTGTACAACTTGTCGGTCAGGTTACGCACCCCGGCGCGCACCTGCCACTTGTAGTCGACCGAATCCCAGATTCCAAACAGCCCCATCGTGGTGAACGCATCCTGGCTCAGCACATCACGGTTGTCGACGCTGAGCCAGCTCTTGGCGCGATACGAAACATCACCGCCAAAGGTCAGGCTGCCGGCGTCGCCGAGGGTGAAGATGTGGCTGGCGGCAACCCGAGAAGTCCACTTTGGCGAAAATGGGACATGATCGTGCAAGCCGGCCAGTGCTGGATTTGTCGCAACGCGGGGATCATTGAACTCGCCGTAACGTGCATCAAGCCAGCCCACCTGTGCCGACAGGCGAGTACCCTCGCCAATCAGGGCTACACCTTCAAATTCGAGACCATCAACCTTGACCTTGGCCGCATTGAGCACCGGGAAACTGCCGACCACTTCGCCGCTGACGCGAGCCTGGAAATCATCGTAGTTGCTGTGGAAGGCGGTGATGTTGCCGAGCAGACGACCGTCATCCGAACTCATCTTCAGACCCATTTCATAGGTCCACACCGTTTCCGGATCAAACTCCGGCCGAGTCGCTTCGGCGACAGCGTTGGCGCGGCCATTGAAGCCGCCGGATTTGAAGCCCTTGTTCGCCGACACATAGCCCATCACGTGCTTGCTGAATTCCTTCTGCAGACTCAGCGAGGGAGTGACGGCTGTCCACGACTTGCTCGCATCAAACGCTACGGTTCCGTTCAAGGCGGCAAAAGCCGGGCCCCAGAACGTGCTCGTGGTGCGATCATAATCCTTGGTTTCACGCGTGTAGCGCACGCCAGCACCGAGAGTCCACGATGGCGAGAATTCCCAGTTCACCTGACCATAGGCCGCCGTGCTACGCGTGGTCAGATCATCCCCGATTGTGCGCAGGAACGTGATCGGTGCTCCGGCCAGGGCATACAGATCATCGGCATACGCTTGCTGATCGGAGGGCACATGCTCACGCAGAAAGTACAAGCCGTAGGTGGCATGCAGGTTGCCGCCGTTGTCGAATTGCGCCTGCAACTCCTGGCTGAACTGGTTCTGATGGAAGCTGACAAAGACGTCGCCCAGCTCGAACTCGGAGGCATCGATGTCGATGTAGGACTTGCTGTCGAGTTTGCGGTAGGCCGTGATGCTCTTCAGCGACCACGCATCCGACAGTGACCAGGTCAGGGCAGCCGAGGCGCCCTTGTGGATCAGCAGCTGCCCCTTGTCCTTGCCGAACGAAGTGCGCGTGCGATAGTCGTACTCACTCGTCGGTGCCGGGTGCAGCACAATCGGACCGAGTGCGACATCGGTCTGAATCAGCGGTGCCTCGGGATTGCCGAGGGTCAGTGCATTGTCCTGGTGGGTGTAGTCGAGCGAGAAGGACGCCTTGAAGCTGTCACTCGGATTGCCGACCAGTTTGAGGCGGATCGCCTGGGTGTTGTCATCGTTGTAGCGATTTTTGGTGACCGGATCCTTCACGTAACCATCGTTGCCACTGCTGACAATGGCGGCGCTCAGTCCCCAGGTGTCGTTGAGCGGCGTCGCCGCATACGCTTTGGCTTCGAGCAGACTGAAGCTGCCTGCGGTCAGTTCGACACTGCCCGCCGTCTCCTGGCCGGGATCCTTGGTCACCAGCTTGATCGCACCGCCGGTCGAGTTCTTGCCGTACAGGGTGCCCTGCGGACCGCGCAGGACTTCGATGTGGTCGACGTCAAACAGCTTGAACAAGGCACCCTGGATGCGCGAGTAGTAGACGTCATCGACGTACATGCCGACGCCCGGGTCAAAAGTCTGCAGCGCATCCGGCTGGCCGATGCCGCGGATGAACACGTTGACCGACGATGCCGATCCACGGCCCTGGACGATGTTCATGTTCGGCACGCTGCCTTGCAGGCTGTCAATGTTGTTCGCCTGCATCTCGACCAGATCGGCATCACTGAACGCGCTGACCGCGACGGGTACTTCCTGCAGCGATTCCTCACGCCGACGCGCGGTAACCACGATGCTGTCGAGGCGCGCCGTCTCTTCCTCTGATGGCTTGGCGGATGCCGAAGTGCCCTGCTGGGCCTGGGCCATCGCGGACATGCCAAGCAGCAGGCCGATTGCAAGACTCAAATGCGTACGTTTCATCGTGTTTCCCTTTCTTATGTGTATGCAGTCGGAACTGACCGCGGGCAGAGTGGCCGAAGACTAGCGAGATCACCCCGGAGCTGACACCTGTACCTTGGTACAGTGGGCCGGCCGAGCCCTGACTGCGGATACTGCGCAGCCGTGGCGTGGTGCACGCTGCTGTCCGGAGTCCCTGGATGTCCCTGCTGATCGTGCTGGCCGCGCTCGCGTTCCTGATGTTTGTCGCTTATCGCGGCTACAGCGTGATCCTGTTTGCGCCGATCGCGGCACTCGGCGCCGTGCTGCTGACCGATCCGACCCTGGTCGCGCCGATGTTCACCGGCCTGTTCATGGAAAAGATGGTCGGCTTTCTCAAACTATACTTTCCCGTATTCCTGCTCGGCGCCGTGTTCGGCAAGCTGATCGAGATCTCCGGATTCTCGAAATCCATCGTCGCCGCAACCATCCGCGTGGTTGGCGCACAGCGCGCTATGCTGTCGATCGTGCTGGTGTGTGCCTTGCTCACTTACGGCGGTGTCTCGCTGTTTGTCGTGGTCTTTGCCGTCTATCCATTTGCCGCCGAGCTGTTTCGCCAGAGCGACATTCCCAAGCGGCTGATCCCCGGCACGATCGCGTTGGGCGCGTTCACCTTCACGATGGATGCCCTGCCCGGCACGCCGCAGATCCAGAACATCATCCCTGCCCCGTTTTTCGGAACCACGAGTTGGGCGGCGCCCGTGCTCGGTACGGTGGGCGGCATCTTCATCCTGATTATCGGCATGCTCTATCTCGAGTCGTGCCGTCGGCGTGCAGCTGCCAACGGCGAAGGTTACGGCGACAACCTGCTCAATGAGCCAGCGCCGTTTTCCGGTGACAAGCTTGCCCATCCCCTGATCGCAATCCTGCCGCTGATCGTGGTCGGCGTTGCCAATTTTCTTTTCACGCGCTGGATCCCCGGTTTCTACGGCGAGACCCAGTCATTCATCCCCTCGGTGATCGGCAACCCCGCGCCAATCATCCAGAACGTCTCCAAGATAGCCGCAATCTGGGCCGTGCAAGGCGCCCTGCTCGCAGGCATCCTGTGCGTGATGGCTTTCGCCTGGCGCAACGTCATCGCGAGTTTTGCCGAAGGCACGAAGAACGCCATCAGCGGTGCCCTGCTCGCATCGATGAATACGGCTTCCGAGTACGGCTTCGGCGCCGTGATAGCCGCGCTGCCCGGGTTTCTCGCCGTGGCAACGGCGTTGAAGGCAATCCCGAATCCGCTGGTCAATGAAGCCGTTTCAGTCACTGCGCTGGCCGGCATCACCGGCTCGGCATCGGGCGGCATGAGTATCGCCCTGGCGGCGATGGCCGACAGTTTCATCGCCAATGCCAACGCCGCCGGCATCCCGATGGAAGTGCTGCATCGCGTTGCCGCAATGGCATCCGGCGGCATGGATACCCTGCCCCACAACGGCGCGGTGATCACCATGCTCGCAGTGACTGGCCTCAGCCACCGGCAAAGCTACAAAGATATTTTTGCGATCACTCTGATCAAGACGACCTCGGTCTTTGTTGTTATCGGCCTGTTCTATCTGACCGGCTGGGTTTGACCTCTCCAGAGATTCCTGAACGCAATCCCGGGTGATTGCGTGACCCAGTTTGCAGTTGCAACGAGAGCAAGTCGACTGGCTTTCGCTTCGTGGATCGGGATACTGACTAGGTCCACGCGATTCCGCTGGGCACAAGCCGCAGTGACAACCCGCTTGCTCGCTGCCTCATCGTGTCGAACCCGCAATGCCAGACCTGCACTCGCGCCGTCGCTCATCGGCTTGCGTGCTGGCAGAACACAAAGGGGATCCACCCATGCGCATTCCATCGATTGCACTGTTCCTTCTGACCCTCGCCTCTCCAGCTCAAGCGATCAACTTCGTTATCAGCAGCGCGGCCGATAGCGGCGCAGGATCTTTGCGCCAGGCCATTCTCAGCTCCAACTCGCCCGCCGGTGGCGCGCACACGATGACGTTCTCGGTTACGTTCCCGACCAACGGAGTGATTCTGCTCAACAGCAATCTGCCGCAGATTCTTTCGCAAAGCCTGAAAATCATGGGCGACAGCAAAAAGCCAAAGATCGATGGGCAATCATTGCATGCGGTCTTCAGTGTCGGCAGCGGCACCTCGATTTTCGAGATCAGCGATCTCACTCTGCAAAACGGTTGGGCACCGGAAAAAGGTGGCTGCGTCAATTCGGGAGACTATTCAACAGTAAGCCGATTGAAGGCAGAGCGGGTCGTTTTCAGCAACTGCCAAGCCAGCGGTCCCAGCTTGATCAGAGGGGGCGCGATTTACTGGAACCGGACAAGCGGCTCGGTCTCCTTGATTGACAGCCAATTCTTCGACAACAGCGTGACCGCCACGGCGACCAATGGTCAATCCGGTGGTGGCGCTGTCTATGCAAGCACCAGCCTTTCTTCGTTGCGAACCCTGTTTGTTGGCAACAGCGCAGGAGCAGCGAGTGGCGGCGGAACCGGCGGCGCGATAGCGCTGAGCGGGACCCAAACCAGCAGTTCGATCACCGAATCGACCTTCCGCTTCAATGGCGCCTCGCGGGGCATGTCGCTGCTCGGCTATGGAGGCGCGGTTTACGCCGGTTGCGACAATTGCCAGGTGCAGATAGTGCGCACTTACCTGCGCGGAAATTCCGCTTACGACGGTGGCGCCGTCTACGCCCGCAAACCCAGTGCCGGAGCAATGGACGTGTATCTTTCACTGTCCAATTCCACGCTCTACAACAATAGCGTGGTCAATAGAGGAGGCTCAGTATATATAGGAAAGAATACAAGCCTGTCTTCCTCGAACAATACTTTCTACAACGCCGATGCGAGTGATGGTGCGCATTTGGGGTTTGAGATGGGCGCCGAGGTCAACTATTTTCGCGCCAACCTTTTGGCACCGACCTACGTGGGCAGCGCGTGTTCGGGAACGCCCACCATCACAAACCCAGGCTTCGTCGGCTTCAACTTGCTTTCGGACGCAAGCTGCTCAATCTTCAGCGCCAACGCGTTGCCAAACTCGCCACTCGGCTCCGTGACGGTCGACGAACCAGCGGGTCAGATCGGCGTGTTGCGATTCAGCGGCAGCGCCGTGATCGACAGCATCACCAATGGCACGATCTGCGAACCGCGCGATGCGCGATTCCAGGTTCGCCCGATTGATGGTGATGGCGATGGTTTTGCTTATTGCGATGTCGGCGCCTATGAGGATCCCCGCGACATCATCTTCATCAACGGCTTCGAAGCCTGATCGAATGAGGGCTAGTGCCTCGCCCCAGAAGTTCGCGAGCACCAAGAGCGTGACCGCGCGCGGCTGGCGCGTTTCGGCGAGCGCGGCGTAGCGGGCTCTACGGCAAGCGAGCCGAGGCGCACCAGACGTGATGGGCGCGCTCGAATGCCGCGAAACTTCAGGGTCGAGGTACCAGGGCTGCCGATGCGCAACGCGTCGGCAGCCCTACCAGAGAATCACGGCAAGGATGAACGCCACCATCGCGATGGCGATCAGCAACCCTGTCCCAACAAATTTTCTGCCACCGGCGCAGTCATTGCAAAGGCGCTCGGAGAATCCTCTGCCCGGCAGCAATATTGACAATAATGAAAACCCCCGCGGTGAACACGCGGCTGCGGGGCGCTCGCCGCATTGCTGGCAAATTCGTGCCATGTCGATGTCCATCAGCAGATTCGCCGCGAGCCTGCGCGATCATGCGGCCAACGCAACGACAAATTTCGATGCTGCTCCGTGCTGCGCCAAACGCACTCCTGATCTCGCGACCATAAAAAAAGGCGAATCGCGACTGCTCGCGATTCGCCTCGGGTTACCCGAAAACTACGGCGTCGAATCGAATCCGTCGGCGAAGATCACATCACTCTGCACAGCACATCCCTGCACCTTGACGTCATCAATAGCAAAGCCGTCCGGAGCGCGTCCAGCCGATGAGTCGCTGCTCATGCGGAAGCGGAAGTTCACCGTCTGTCCGGCGTACGCATCCAGGCTGACAACATAGCGCTGCCACGCCTGTGGATCACCGCACCAGGCGTTCAGACCGGCCAGCGGATTGCTGAACGACGAACTGATGGGACCTTGATACTGGCCAACCAGCAGATCGGCATTGGTGACCTGGGTCCATACAGTGCCGCCGTCAGTCGAGATTTCGAGACTCGCGC
>JBDTCQ010000330.1:0-9003 GCA_039923515.1 Dokdonella sp. | reverse complement strand
AAGAAACACGAGGCTGGCAACCAGCCAGTCGATCGCGGCCGACCACAGCGAATGACTCGCAAAGTGGGCGCCTTGGACGGTACGCACGAAGCCGAACAGCAGACCGGCGATGAGTCCGATCGCGAGTCCCGACCAGCGCCAGCGAGGACGGCCCACGGCCCAGCCGACAAAGTACAGCGCCATCAGCGAGAAGCCCGCGCCGGCATGGCTGTTGGGCAGGCAGCGGCCGGCTTCGGCACGCGAACGGGCGAACCAAGGCTGGAGGTAGTCGGCGTAGCCACCGTAGCGGACGATGTCCCACGGACAATGGGCGGCGGTGAATTGCTTGAGGATGCCAATCAGCAAGGGGCCGATGCTGATCGAGGCGAGCAGTGCCCAAAAGACCGGTCGCCACGGACGCAAGGCTTCGAAGCGCGGCGCGGCAAGCGCGCCAATACCGGCAAGCAAGCCGATTCCAATCGGCACCACCAGCAACAGTTGGTGACCGAGCAATTCAAGCCAAGCCGAATGGCGTAGCCCAAAACCGTGCGCGAGCGGATCGTAGAAGAGATCCTCGATGCGCAGATCCCAACCTGAATCACGCAGGATCAGCGCGGCGGCGGCAAACAGCGCGCTGATGCCGAGCACATCGATGAGCAGATAGCGCGCCAGCCCGACCCGGCGCGATGACGCGCGCGGGCCGTCCATCACTTCTCGCGCTGTCGGCCGTCGGCGAACAATTCCCAGGACAACTGGAACAGCGCCTGGGTGTCGCGTTCGAGTTCGATATTGTCCGCCGTGCTGGTCAGCTCGTCCTTCGCGGCATCGTAACGTTCGGTGCTGACCGCCTTGCGGAAACCCAGCACGGCCAGTTCGCCGTCGCGCATCATGGCGACGTTGCGGTTGTGGTTGAAGATCGCATAGCCGTCAGCCGGGGCCATGCGCAGAATATCCCGACCCGGCAACCAGGATTCATAGTTCAGATGCAGCAGGCCGAGCACCGTCGGGCCGATATCGACCTGACTAACCAAGGTATCGACGCGTTGCGCGGGAATCACTCCTGGCGCATGAACTACAAAGGGAATTGTATAGTTTGAAACCGGGATCTGGGCACGCCCGTAAACCCGCGCACCATGGTCACCCGCAATGACGAGGACGGTGTCCTTGTACCAGGGTTTTTTCTGCAGCCGATCGAAGAACTGGCCGATGGCATAGTCGGAATAGCGCACCCCGGCCTCGCGTCCGCCACCCTTGGCCTTGATCCCAGGGATGCCCTCGGGGAACAGATAGGGCTTGTGGTTCGAGGTGCTCATGACCAGCGAGAAGATGCGCTCACCGCGCGCGACCTGCTTGTCGAACTCTTCGAGCGCGTTGTCGAACAGTTCTTCATCGGCAATGCCCCAGATCGTGGCGAACTTCGGCTTCGGCATGTCGGTGCGATCAATCACGCGCCAGCCATTCGCTCTGTAGTAAGAGTTCATGTCATCGAAGGTGCCGTAGCCGCCGTAGATGAAGGTCGGCGAATAGCCTTGCTTGCGCACGATTGTCGACAGATTGAACAGGTTTTCGTTGCCACTGCGCTTGACCACGGATTCCGGTGGCACCGGTGCCAGCGAGGTGGTCAAGGCCTCCATGCCACGCACGGTTCGCGTGCCGCTCGCATACATATGCGTGAAACTGAGGCTCTCTGCGGCAATGCGATCGATATTCGGCGTCCAGCCCTTGCCGCCCAGGCTGCCGACGAACTCGGCGCCCATCGACTCCTGAAACAGGAAGATCACGTGCAGCTTGCGTGGTTCGCCCAGGTCAGAGTTGTCGACCTCGCGCGCCAACGGATTTCCGGGCGCATCCGGCGCGGCCAGCCAGCGCGTGTTTGACTGCTGGAGGAGCTTGCGCACACGCGTGACCGCCTCGGCTTCGGGCAAGGTCGCGTAGTAGCGCGCGTAGTCGATGCGGGCATTTCGCAAGGCGCTGAAAAACGAATAGACACCGTTTGCGGCCACTTCATCGGCGATGCGGTTTTCCTGTGCGCTCTGGATCGATTCCAGACTGACGGCCCACGCCGATACAAGGGTGGCAACGACGAGTGCCAGCGTGACCAGGCTTCGGCGACCGAAGCGCAGCGGGGCGGCGAAGCCTGCGCCAATGCGTCGGCGCAGCAGCCATACAATCAAAAGGCCGCCCAGTGCGCACAACGCGAGCACCGAATCGACCGGGTAGGAATCGCGGATGTTGCCGATCACTTCGGTCGGATAGATCAGGTATTCAACGGCGGTGTAGTTGAAGCGCGCGTTGAACTCATCAAAGAAGAAATACTCGGCCGCGATCAGGTAGAGCAAGCCGAAGCCGGCCGCGGCAAAACCGAGGTAGATGATCGCTCGACCGATGCGCGAGGCATACCAGCGCGCCGGCATCAACCAGATCCACAGGGCAAACGGCAGGCACAGATACAGTCCCGCCAGCACATCGAGCAGGAAGCCGGCCGCAAATGCATGTGGTAGGTCGGCAGGGGAAATGAGCCCGGCATGCACGCTGATCGCCGCCAGCACGATGCGCGTGATCAGCGACGTGGCGAGGAAAAGCAGCCACAGCAGAAACAAGTGCCGGTATTGTCCCCAGCGCGAACGCGCTCCCGAAAAATCGTGATCCGCAATTCCTGTGTCTGACATCCGCTGCGCGCCCCCACCAAGCATTTAAGCCGTCCAGTTTAGCCCGCGCAGCGTCAAAGTGCCGTGTCGATCATGTCGAACTTTCGTCGAAGACCAGCTCGAAGCGGGTTCCACGCTGCTCGCCCGATGTCGCCGAGGCGACGCTGATCAACCAGCCCTGCTGTTGGCAGACCCGCCGTGCAATGGCCAGGCCGAGGCCGTGATCGCCATCCACCGATTCCGTCGTACCGGCTTGGTCAACAAGCCGGCCGTGGTGGAAGCGCTCGAACACGAAAGGCAAATCGTGCGGACCAATTCCCGGACCGTCGTCGGCAAGCGTCAGCGCCTCAGCGTCAAGACTGATCGTGAGCCGGGCCGGCGCGGCATGGTCGACTGCATTGCCGATCAGGTTGCGCAGGACGATCTGCAAGGCATGTCGATCGGCACGCACGAAGTGACCCGCGGGCACCTCGTTGCCGATGCGCAGTCCCGCTGCTTGCGCACGCGCAGTCAGGGTGGTGCAGACATCTTCGATCAGCTCGCCAAGATCGAATGGCTGACGGTTTGCATCCCGACGTGGGCGGCTCAGCGCGCGCGCCGCGTCAATCGTCGCGCTGACTTCGTCAAGCGCATGCGCCATCCGCCGCAAGCGTGCCTGATGGCCTGGCGCGAGACTGCCATCGAGACTGATCATCTCGATATCGGTGCGCAACGCCGCCAGCGGCGTGCGGATCTCGTGGCTCAGGTTGGCGGCGAATTCGCGCTCGCGCGCAATTGATCGGTCAACCCGATCCTGCATGCGGTTGAAGGCTTCGAGCAGACGGCCGGCTTCGTCCATGCTGGTGGCTCCCTGCTCGGCAGGCTGGGCCGTATCGGGATCCCAGCGGGCAATGCGCTCGGTGATCGCATGCATGCGGCCAACCACGATTCCTGCCGTTGCCCGGGCCAGCCAGTAACCGGCAATCAGGCACAAAATCCACAACAACAGCATGATCAAACCAAAGCGATTGACGCGTTGCTCATTGCGGGTGGCATCGAAGACCACAGTTACAAGGCCGGCACTCGATTCGGCGACCAGCACATGCAGGGTCAGATCATCGAGTTCGATCTCGTGCGGCCCGGTCGAGAGTCCGCGCAAGGCCGAGGGCATTGCCCCCTCGGCGATTTTGTCCGACAGCCACGCCTCGGTGCGCGGGCCGAGTTCGATGGGCTGGCGTGCCGCATCAATCTCCCCCGTGTCAATGCGCTCGATCAGGCGGTGCATTTCGCCCTGCACAAGCTGGTCGGCCAGTTTGTCTTCCTGTTCGTAAATGATCGAGAACGCGAGCACGGCCATCAGCCCGACAAACAACGCAACCGTCGCCGTCATCGCCCAGGTGACGCGTGAGGTCAGCGTGTTGTTCATCCGCGAGCGGCACCAGCGACCAGACGCAAGCCAACGCCATGCACGGTTTCGAGACCATCGAATCCAGCCTCGGCCAAGGCTTTGCGCAGCAGATGGATCTGGCTGCGCAGGGCATCGGTTTCTGGCAGGTCATCGCCCCACAAGGCGCGTTCAATTTCAGCACGCGGAACGACCCGCCCCGGATCACGCAGGAGCAGTTCGATGATGCTCCAGCCCTTTGGGGTCAGGTGCACCTCGGTTGTATTGATGTGCAGCTGGTGGCGGCGCGAATCGAGACGCAGTGGCCCAAAATTCCGCAGCGGCGTGGCCACGCGTCCGCTCGCACGCGCGAGCAGGGCGCGCACTCGGGCCTCGACCTCGACAAGCACAAACGGCTTGGTCACGTAATCATCGGCACCGTGGGAAAAGCCGGCGAGCTTGTCACCGATCTCATCGCGCGCGGTCAGCAGCACCACCGGCACGGACAGGCCCAGCTCATTGCGCAAGCCGTGCAAGACAGCCAACCCATCGATCGCGGGCAGGCCGACATCGAGAATGACTGCCTCGAAGGTTTGCGTGGTCAGGCGCTGCAGGGCGGTGCGGCCATCGTAGGCCGCATCAACGGTGAACCCGCGCGCCTCGAAGAACGCGAACAGGTTGCCGGCGATGGTCGGATCGTCTTCGACGATCAACAGGCGTGGCAGGGGTTCGCTCATGGCGTGATGACTCGGACAAGACTCAGACCACTACTTTACGTCGCTCGAACGCGCCCTGCAGAAATTGACGTCAATCCTTCGCGGGCGACGCTTTTGGCGCCTCTTCCGGATCATCGATTGCAAGCGTTGCCGAATCAGGCAATGGCTCGCCGCGAAAAAACGCCAGGGCTACGGCATTGCAGGCGCCAATTGAATCGAACGGCGTACCGTGTCGAGAGCCGGCAACCACGAGGATGCGCGCGCCAAACTGGTTTGCATACCGACGCTTTTCCGCCAGTGGCGTGTAATCGTGCTCACCGGCCAGCATCAGCATCTCGCAAGGGTTCGAGCTGAGTCGGTCAAGCGCGCACCAGCGCGCGAGTGCCTGGACGCTGTCCAGATACGGCTGGCGTGCCGCACTGCCAACCACGTCGATGACGCGCTGGCGCATCGGCTCCTGATGTGGCTCGCGAAACAGCCGTCGCGCCGCGATCGCGGCGACCCGGCGCATGCCGAGACTGCGCACGAGGGCGATCTGGCTGAGCAGCTCCAGACGCTTGCGCCAACTGTCGAGACGATACGTTGGCAGCGTGTTGATCGTCATCAGGCGCACGACCGCGTGCGGTCGTAGCAAGGCCATCTCGATCGCCACCGCGCCACCGAGCGAGAAGCCCATGATGCGGGCACTCTGGATGTGCAGATGATCGAGCAACGCCCAGACATCACGCGCGAATTGAGCGACCGAATACGGTCCTCGCGGCGCGTCGCTCAAGCCGGAACCGCGCAAATCGGGAATCACCAGGTGGAAATGGGCGGCCAGGGTTTCAAGCTGGAATGCCCAGTCTGCGCCGCTTGAGCCGAGGCCATGCAGGAGCACGAGTGGCTCGCCCTGCCCGTCGATTCGATAATGCAGATTGAAATCGTCAATGCGCAGGATCGGCATTTTGTTAGCCCGGATTAGTCATGAAAGCGCGTCATGATCGCGCAGGACATTGCATTCACACGGCTTTTCGCGATTGAGGCGATAGCGGGGGTTGTCGCCAGATACGCGAAGCACCGTAGGGATTCAAGGAACAAGCGAGGGCGCGTGAATTTCGTGAATAGTGCGGGCTAGCCCGGTGAGCGGCACAGACAGCAATCCTGCCGATGGCCAGAACCGGTCGACAGCACCAATGCCGTTGAGATCAAACTGCGTCGAGCATTTCCCTGGCGTGCCTGCTCATGGCATCGGCGTATGCCTGCTCCTTGGCCTTGCCAAGCACGCGCTGATATTCGGGCAGCAGACCCAGCAACTCTTCCTTGCTGTAGCAGCGCTCGAGCTTGAGCGTGAACATGAAGGCGCGCAGGCCGAGCGCGGCCACGCTCGACTCGTTCATGAGCTGGCGAACCACACCGAGCGGGGGCATCTGCGGCGCGTCCGAATGGCCGGGAGATGCAGCGAGCGGAGCCGTCACACGGGTTGCTGAAGCGGCGACGCCAATACCCACGACCTCGAGCAAACCGGATGCGCTCAGCTCCCCGACAATGGCATCGACGTCGCCAAGCACGCTGAACTGGGTACGGATCTCCTGCATGGACTGATGTCCATTGATCGCGATCAGCACCGTCCGCTGGCGCGGGTTGAGGTGCAGTTTGCGCACGGAAATCTCTGCTCGCCCAGCCATGGTCTTGGTCGGTACGTCGGTGTCCCGCATTTGGAAGCCCCTTCGATCAGTTCCTTGTCACAACAATACCGCTGGAATAGCGGGTTGTCGTCAGTGAATCTGCGACAACGACCCAGACGCTCGCATTCCAGCGGCCGGAAGCGTTTGGCAGGAACAAGCCCGAGTGCAGAAACTGCGCCAACACCTGCGCACCCGATCGGCGTTGACGCGCAGATTCAGCTAATCCGGTTGAAAAGCATGGTCACGTACACGCCCATGAGGGTTGCCACCAGGGTTGCATTGATCCAGTGATAGCGGTTGCTTCGGGTAGCCGCAGCGATCAGGCCGGCAAGCGCAAATACCCCATGAAAAACCATGTTGACCGGATCGGGAAGATGACCTGAAACGATCAGGTCTTTCGCCAGGCTGGCCCCGATCATGGCCACCAGCAACAAAAAGAATGGCCGTGCATTGTCAAAGTACGCGCTCCGCATGTCGAACGCGGATTCCTCGTCCGTACCCGACAAGGCCAACCCCGCGACCATGTACAACAAGGCGGTCTGGATCAATACGATCCCATACATGCCGAAGGTCCATTCGCCTTGATTGTGCAGGCCGAACAATGCCCACCAGGTCTGCGCGCAGACGACCAGCAGGATGATGGCCCAGAGTATGGCCGGCCCGTAGATGACGAGTCGCTGCCGGACCAGCAGCATTCGCCGGAATCCCTGCAATATCTCGGTAACGGCCAGACCGAGAATGATCGAGAACAGGACGGCAAGGTAGTTGAAGATGTCGTTGGCGTCGGTCATCCGACATTTCTCCGGCGGCACGTAGGAGCGTTCAATTTGCCAGGCGCATTTTCCATTTGGCAGCCGGATCGATCAAGCCAGGCGCAACCGCCGCGCGGATCTGGCCGGCAATGCCGTGCGATCATCAAGCGATGATTTCCTTCATTGTGCCCGCACATGACGAAGAGCGCCTGATCGGGGCAACCCTGGACGCGCTGAACACAACCTTGCACGATCTTGAAACGGCTGGCGAAATCATTGTCGGGGTTGATGCATCGAGCGATGCTACCGCCGCCATCGCGCGACGAGCGGGCGTCTGCGTCATCGAGGTTGAACATCGCCAGATTGCCGCCACGCGCAATGCCGGTGCAGCGCTCGCGCAAGGTGACCTGCTCGTGTTTGTCGACGCCGATACCCTGATCGATCGGGCCGTGGTGCAGGCGGCGCAACGTGCGGTCGAAAGCGGGGCGGTGGGCGGGGGTTGCGCCGTTCAACTGGATGGCCCGTTGTCACGCAGCGAACGAATCGCCCAGCGCTTCTTCACCTGGCTGTTTCGGCTCACCCGGATTGCTCCCGGCTGCTTTCTCTTCTGCACGCGTGCCGCCTTCGATGCAGTCGGCGGATTCGATGAGGCCTGGTTTGCCGGCGAAGATGTCGCCATGAGCCGCGCCCTTGGAAAGCACGGTCGCTTTGTGATCCTGCGCGAAGCGGTGCGCACCTCGCCGCGCAAGTTGCGCACGCATACTCTGGGTGAGCATCTGCGCCTGGTCTGGCGGCT
This sequence comes from Dokdonella sp., assembly GCA_039923515.1. Taxonomy (GTDB): domain Bacteria; phylum Pseudomonadota; class Gammaproteobacteria; order Xanthomonadales; family Rhodanobacteraceae; genus Dokdonella. The sequence goes on along the minus strand of JBDTCQ010000330.1, from coordinate 1,085 downwards.
GGCGTGGCGAGGACGCCGCCTGCTCAAGTCCCGCGAAAATCTGGATATCTGGTACGGCAGGCGCCGCTGAAAGGACTATTCAGGCCCGCTCGAGCATCTGCATGGCGAACCATTGCCGCGTATCACTCCAGGTCCGGACCACGCGCAAACCGGCCTTTGCCGCCATGGCGGCAAATTCCTCCAGCGCATATTTGCAACTGTATTCAACCAGCATCGCCTCATCCCTGGTGAACGCGAAGCGCTGCTTGCCGATATGCACGACCTGATCGGCGCGGCTGACGATATGTGTTTCGATGCGTCCGGCGAGTGCGTTGTAGCGTGCACGGTGCTGGAACTGTGAAAGATCGAAATCAGCATCGAGCTCTCGATTGATCCGAACCAGCATATTCAAGGTGAAATCACGAGTGACGCCGGCGGCATCGTTGTAGGCTGCTTCAAGGATCACCGGATCCTTCTTCAGATCAATGCCGATCAGTGCCGCACCTTGTCGGCCCATGTCGATCGCCATCGTGCGCAGCAGGGCAATCGCATCGCGCTGTTCGAAGTTTCCGAGCGTCGATCCCGGGAAAAACACCACCGTACGACGCGCCGCCTGATCGGGCGTCGGCAGATCGACCGGCTGGGTGAAGTCCGCGCTGACCGGCAACATGTCGATATCGGGGAATACCTCGCCTAGGCTTTCCACGCTGGCATCGAGCGCACTTTGCGAAATCTCCACCGGCACATAGCCGACTGGCTGATCGAGTGCATCGAGCAGCAAGCGAGTTTTAATCCCGGCGCCGCTGCCGTACTCGACGAGCAAGGCCCGCGGCCCGACTGCCTTGGCAATGTCAACGACACTCTGCTCAAGGATCGCCAGCTCGGTACGGGTCAGGTAATACTCGGGTTGTTCACAGATCTGCTCAAACAATTCCGAACCGCGTGCGTCATAGAAATACTTCGACGGGAGGCGCTTGGGCGTCTGTGCCAATCCACGCAGCACATCGATAGCGAACGGATCGATCGGTGCCGAGGCACCGCCGGTTTGATCCTCGGCTCGACAGGCTATGGTCATCGGTCTATCCCCAGGCGCAGCCCCATGAATT
>JBDTCQ010000329.1:0-2895 GCA_039923515.1 Dokdonella sp. | reverse complement strand
GCGCCTTCGCTGAGCAGACCATTCGTACCCAGTGCAATGCCCTCGTGATAACCGCCACGTTTTGCTTCAAAACCAATCAACTGGCTGGACAGATAATTGCCACCGGCCTTGGCCCAGCTTGGAGTCGTGTTCGGCGCGGGACGATTCCACGACGAGACACAGACATCCGCGCCATGCTCGATCGCCTCACCGAGATACGCACCCCAATCCAGCGCCATGATCGAGACATCGACCGGCGATCCCTCATTCGGTACCGCGCCGAGGCCGCCCGCACCACGGAAAGCGATCGGTCGGACATAAGCCGATTTCATCCGGTTAACCGCAATCAGCTCAAGGCAGGCGGTGTTGATTTCACCTTCGCTGTAGCCGATGTCAATCTCATACATGCGGGCTGATTCAAACAAGCGCGCGGTGTGTTCGGCGAGGCGGAAAAATGCCGGACCCTTGGGCGTGGCATAGACGCGCTCACCTTCGAATACCGAGGAGCCGTAATGCAAGGCGTGTGCACTGACATGCACGGTTGCCTCTTCCCAGGGTTTGAACTGGCCGTTGTGCCAGATGAGGGTTGCTTGGTTCATGGCGTGCTCCTAGAAAGCGACTGCGTTGGGTGCGGTCGGGATGGCCGCGGCAAGGTGTTCAATCCGATTGGCAATTTCGAGGATGGCTTGGGCGGCCGCTTCGACGATGTCGGTGGAAACCGACTGGCCGCGCAGCTCGCGATCCTGATGAATCACGCTGATCGCGGCTTGACCCTGGGCGTCGCCGCCTTCACTGAGTGCGCGAATCTGGAATTCACTGATTGAAAAATCGTGTCCGACCGCGCGCGAAACCGCGCGCAACACGGCATCGACCGGTCCATCCCCGATTGCCGCTTCGCTGACCACGCGCCCGTCTTCGTGGGTAAGCCGCACCGATGCTGAAGCGCTCGATCCGATATGGCTGGTGGCATGCAGATGGCTCAAATGCCAAGGGCCGGCCGCTTCCGGATCGCGGCCCATTGCGATGGCCTCGAGATCGGCATCGAACACTTCGCGCTTGCGGTCGGCGAGGGTCTTGAAGCGTGTGAAGACCTCGTCGAGCGCGCGGTCGTTGAGGTCATGCCCCAGCGCGGACAAGCGCTCGCGCAAGGCGTGGCGGCCACTGTGCTTGCCGAGCACGAGTTCGGTTTTGGAGACGCCGACATCCTCGGCGCGCATGATTTCGTAGGTGCCGCGATGCTTGAGCATGCCGTGCTGATGGATGCCTGATTCGTGGGCAAACGCGTTCGCGCCGATGATCGCCTTGTTGCGCGCGATCGGCTGACCGGTGATCTGCGACAGCAGACGCGCCGTCGCGTGCAGACGCTGACTGCGAATGCCGGTATGCAAGCCCGGGAAGCGATCGCTGCGCACGCGCAAAGCCATGACCAGTTCCTCAAGCGCGGCATTGCCAGCGCGCTCGCCGATCCCGTTGATCGTGCATTCAACCTGACGCGCACCGGCCGAAATTGCGGCCAGGCTGTTGGCCACAGCCATACCCAGATCGTCGTGGCAATGCGAACTGAAGATCACCTTGTCAGCGTCGCGCACATGGGCACGCAACCACGCGAAGCGCTCTGCGATCTCGGTTGGCGTCGTGTAACCGACCGTATCAGGCACATTGACCGTGCTCGCCCCGGCGGCGATCACGGCAGAAAACACCTCGGCGAGGAATTCCGGTTCGGTGCGGATCGCGTCCTCGGCCGAAAATTCGACGTCATCACAATAAGAACGCGCGCGTTCGACGCCGGCCACGGCCGTATCGATGACCTGTTGCCGGCTCATCTGCAACTTGAACTCACGATGCAGCGGACTGGTCGCGAGAAAAACATGGATCCGACCCTTTTCAGCCGGCTCGATAGCCCGCGCAACGCTCTCGATATCACCCTGCTGACAGCGCGCCAGGCCGCAGACGCGTGGCCCACGCAGTGCAGATGCAATCGCCTTTACCGACGCAAAATCATCATCGGAGGCGTGTGGAAAGCCTGCTTCAAGGATGTCGACACCAAGATCCGCCAGTGCCTGGGCCATGCGCAGCTTCTGCGCCCGGCTCATTGAAAAGCCCGGAGCCTGCTCGCCATCGCGCAGCGTCGTATCGAAGATCAGGACGCGATCATTCTGCGCAGGCTTGTCGTCAGTGGTCACGCTTTCTACCGCAGGTTCACTGTTCATTTCAGGTTCCGGGGGTTCGTGGTTCTGATGCGATGAGGTAAAAAAAACCCCGCCTTCGTTGCCGAGGGCGGGGTCTTGGGGATTTCGATTGCTCGTGAATGCCCTAGCCCGCGCCTCCGCAGCTAATAAGTACGAGTACGAGTACGAGTACGAGTACGAGTCCAAGCGCCACGCGCGTGGGCTCGTCGACCGAACTAATTCGGCCGGAAGGGATGGCTGTGAAAGTTGTGTTGCGCTGCGACATGAATCGACCGTAACCGATGCTCAAACGCACTGTCAAGCATTCTTTTCGGTGGTTGCAACTGCAACATTTCGCTGACGGTTTCGGACGTCTGGATGGCTTTTAGCCTGGGCGCTGGGAATCGGGAATCGGGAATGGCATAGTCGGTTTCAGCAGGAAGGGGGGTGCTCGCTCCTATTGAACAAAAACGCCATGCCTGGGTGATGATTCAGTGGATCCCGATGCGTTGGCCGCGAAAAGGTGTACGACACTCAGGCGAGGCGGCTGCCGTTTGGGATGGGGCGTTCGACGGTGGTGATGACGACGCCGTCTTCAGTCGGGAAACCGGTCAGCAGGAATTGCGAGCGCAACGGGCCAATCTGCTTCTCCGGGAAGTTGATCACGCCGACGATCTGGCGACCGATAAGATCGTCGGGCGAATACAGCGCGGTGACTTGGGCGCTGGTCCTGCGCTCGCCATACGGG
>JBDTCQ010000328.1:0-5718 GCA_039923515.1 Dokdonella sp. | reverse complement strand
AGGTGGTAGAGCCACAGCCGGCCGGCAAACCCAATGGCAATGACAAACGCTGAGCAGGGACTCTGGTGCGTCGTCCCGGCGGCCGGGCGTGGTCGGCGTTTTGGTGCGGATCGGCCAAAGCAGCATGTTGCAATTGCCGGAAAGTCATTGCTGACCTGGACCTTGGGGCGGCTTGCTGCGCATCCGCGGATTTCCGGTCTCATCGTGGTCGTCGCGGCTGATGATTTGAACGCACTGCTGGATATGATTCCGTGCAGAAAGCCCGTAATTACGGTCATCGGTGGCGCCGAGCGCGCCGATTCGGTCCTGGCTGGGTTGCGCGGTTTACCGGAAAGCGTGACCGCTACCGACTTTGTTCTGGTGCATGATGCGGCGCGACCTTGCGTGCGTCATGCCGATATCGATAGCTTGATCGAGCGTGGAATGCTGGCCGGCGGCGCCTTGCTGGCGGCACCCATGCGCGACACCCTCAAGTGCGCTGACGCGACGGGTCATGTGCTTGAAACCGAGCCGCGTGACTCGCGCTGGCGTGCCCTGACCCCACAGATGTTCCGCCGCGCCGAGTTGACTTCAGCGCTGGAATCAGCAAAGCGCGACGGCATCATCATCAGTGACGAAGCCATGGCGATGGAACTCACGGGTTTCCGACCCTTGCTGGTTGAAGGTCACGACGACAACATCAAGGTCACGACGCGGGCGGATTTGGCGCTGGCGGAGTATCTCTTGATACGAGAATCGGGAATGGAGAATCGGGAATAGGTAGAACAAGAGCAGAAGCTGAATAATCGCTTCGACAGGGTGCGTAGATACCTGTCAGCTCGGCGAATTCTGCTCTACCATTCTCCATTGACGCGCCGCATCGTGCTGCTTGCCCTTCGGGCCAGCTACGCTGTTCGTTCCGGCATCCTGCCTCCATAGTCCCATTCCCGGCTTTTCTCTCATGCGCATCGGCCAAGGTTTTGACGTTCACGCCTTCGGGCCAGGCAATCACGTTGTCCTTGGCGGGGTGACGATCGCGCATTCGAAAGGCCTGATTGCGCACTCCGATGGCGATGTGGTTATCCACGCGCTATGCGATGCGATCCTCGGCGCGCTGGCGCTCGGTGATATCGGACGTCATTTTCCGCCGACCGATGAGCGCTGGAAGAACGTCAGCAGCCGTCACTTCCTGCTGCAGTGCGCTGGCCTGATGATCGAAAACGGCTGGTCGTTGGCGAATGCCGATGTCACCGTGATCTGCGAGGCTCCAAAGATCGGACCGCATGCGGATGCCATGCGCGAAAATCTTTCGGCTGATCTCGGCTGCGCAAAGAGCGAAATCAACGTCAAGGCAACCACCACCGAAAAGCTGGGGTTCTGCGGGCGCGAGGAGGGCATTGCAGCGATGGCTGTGGTTTTGTTGGAACGTCGCCGCGCGCCGCGGGCGGAGATGCCCGTTGATCCCGAACTGTCTGCTCTGGTCGCGCGCCTGGATCTGGATGAGGCGCGATGACAGGCTTGCCGTTTGCCCACGGCGGCCCTCCGCTGCGCGGACGCATGCGTGCCTCGCCTGATGACTTCGAAGTCGATGAAATGCTTGGCTTCGAGGCCGATGGCGCTGGTGAGCACGCTTGGCTGCATATCGAAAAGCGCGCCGCGAATACCGAATGGGTTGCGCAACAGTTGGCCCGTGCAGCCGGTGTCGCGCCGATGGCGGTTGGTTTTTCCGGACTCAAGGATCGTCATGCGGTGACCCGGCAGACTTTTTCAGTGCATTTGCCGGGACGAGCCGATCCTGACTGGCAGGCCCTGGAAATCGAAGGTGTGCGCATCCTTGAGTCAGGCCGACATTCCCGGAAGCTCAAGCGTGGTGTTCATCGCAGCAATCGGTTCCGAATCCGACTCTGCGAGCTCGACGGCGATCGCGAAACTACCGAGCAACGGATTGGGCAGGTTGCCCGGCTTGGCGTGCCGAATTATTTCGGCGAACAGCGATTCGGCCGCGATGGCGAGAATCTGCGCAGTGCGCAGGCGCTGTTCGCGGGTGCGAGGATGGGGCGTAGCCAGCGCGGATTTGCCTTGTCGGCAGCACGCTCGTTTCTGTTCAATCGCGTACTCGCGCAGAGGGTCGAGCAGGGAACATGGGATCGAGCACTGGACGGTGAGGTCTGGATGCTCGCCGGAACGCATTCGATCTTCGGCCCGCAGCCGCTCGATGATGATTTGCGCGAGCGCCTTTTGCGCCGCGATATCGATCCAACGGGCCCGTTGTGGGGCGCCGGCGAGTTGCGCAGTGGAGCTGAGGTGGCATCCATCGAAGCCGCCGTCGCGCAGTCGGAAAGTATCTTTGCCAAGGGCCTAGCCGACAATGATCTTCGCCAGGAGCGACGTTCCTTGTGTTTGCATGCCAGCGATTTCACTCACGAGTGGTTGGCGGACGGCTCACTCGTGCTGGCTTTTTCGCTTCCTTCCGGTGCGTTCGCGACCTCGGTGGTGCGCGAGCTCTGCGCCACTGTGAGCTGATTGGGTTGACTCCATCGAGGTGCAGTACACAGCCTTGCAACCCTCGACAGGCGGGCTATAGTCAGATTGATCGACTTTTTCCGATCGAAAAACCACTGGAGGTCGCCATGAATCGTCACAGTCGTGTTCTTGTCGCGGGATTCCTGTTGGTGCTGTCTGCCTGCGCCAGCAATGGACGCACGCAATTCACCAATGACGCACGTGTCGTTGTCGATCAGCAATACGTCAACGAGATCAACAGCGCGAGTCGAAAGATCGGCGTGGATGTCACCTGGATCAATCCGCCGACCAAGCGCCTGCCGCGCAAGGATGACAACGGCAACTGATCAGTCGCCGCGCAGCAAGACGAGGACAGCGCCGGTTCCGCCCTGCACCGGCAAAGCCGATGCAAACGCGATCACATCATCGCGCCGGCGCAGGAGTTGCTCGGTCATGCGTTTGACCACCGGTCCGCGCGAAGCTGAGCGCAAACCCTTGCCGTGCACTATGCGTACACAGTGCTCACCGTGTGCCTTGGCTTCGGCAAGAAAGCCCTTGATCGCTTCGCGAGCAACCGCGACGGTCATCTGGTGCAGGTCGATTTCGGCGCGCACGCTGAAGCGCCCGCGACGCAGTTGCTTGAGCAGTCCATCCGGCTGGCCCGGTTTGAGATAAAGGATTTCGTCACCGAGTTCGATCGAGCCGGGATCGAACGCGTGGGTCAACAATTCGTCACGCACGGCAGCTTCGTCCAACTCAAACTGGCGTGCCCGCGGTTGTGGCCGTTTGACTGACGGTGGCGGATGCGAATCGAGATTCAATACCCGCACAGAACCGATCGCATCGCGAAAAAGATCGCGATCTTCGCGGGCAACGGCTGGCGAGTTCTTGCCGGCCTGACTCGGGCGAGGGACTCTCTTCATCGGGTTCGTTGGGAGGCGAATACAGATTGCGATGACCATTGCATGTTCGCTTGACCGGCACAACTGCGACTTTCAGCGTCAGTCGCGACAGCTGCGGATTTCTCGCCCTTTGAGCGCGTTTGCAGGGTCTTGCAGATTCAGCCGCAGCGGTGAATCCGGTATGCTTGGCCGCTTGGCTCGAGCGGTGGTTGCGCGATGGAATGCGTGATTCGAACGGCCACCGATATCTTTCAGGAAGCAACTCATGCGTGTTCTGGTCAGCAATGACGACGGTGTCGACGCACCCGGCATCCTCGTGCTTGCGCGCCATCTGGCGGCGGTCGGTGAAGTCGTTGTCGTCGCGCCGGATCGTGATCGCTCGGGAGCCAGCAACTCGCTGACGCTCGATCGCCCAATCAGGGTCAAGCGACTCGACGATGGCAGGTATAGCGTGACCGGCACGCCGACCGACTGCGTCTATCTCGGATTGACCGGCCTGCTTGAGCATTCGCCCAACATTGTCGTCTCGGGCATCAACAGTGCGGCCAATCTCGGCGATGACGTGATTTATTCGGGAACGGTGTCGGCGGCGATGGAGGGGCGCTTCCTCGGGCTTCCGGCCATCGCGGTTTCCCTGGTGACGCGTGACCATCGGGGCCAGCATTACGATTCCGCCGCGCTTGCGGTGATGCAGTTGATGCGCAAGCTGCTGGTCGATCCCTTGCCGGCCGACACGATCCTCAATGTCAATGTCCCGGATCTGCCGTGGGCGGAGATTCGCGGATTCTCGGTGGCTCGACTCGGCCGGCGACATCGCGCGCCTGCCTGCATTGAGCAGAAGGATCCACGGGGCCGCTCGATGTACTGGATCGGCCCGCCAGGCGAGGCTGAGGATGATGGTCCGGGTACCGATTTCCATGCCGTTCGCGATGGCTATGTCTCGATCACGCCGATTCATGTGGATCTGACCCGCTACCAGGCGCTGGACAAGGTCGGCGGCTGGGTGAGTTCACTGACCATGGACAGTGCGGGTGCATGAAACCCGGATTGTTGCCAGCGATGAGGGATCGGCGCCGATGAACCGCTTTGCGCAGAGCCGTCCCGAAGTGCGCGGCCTTGGCATGACTTCACAGCGTGCGCGTGATCGCCTGATAGAGCGCCTGCAGAGTGAAGGCATCCAGGATCGTCGTGTCCTCGATACCCTGCGCCAGTTGCCGCGCCATCTGTTCATCGACGAAGCACTGGCCTCGCGAGCCTATGAAGATACGGCGCTGCCCATTGGCCAGGGCCAGACCATTTCGCAGCCGTATGTTGTCGCGCGCATGACCGAAGTGCTGATTGAGCATGTCTTGCCGCGACGTGTGCTCGAAGTCGGTACGGGATCGGGCTATCAGTGCGCCGTGCTGGCGAGCCTGGTTGAGCAGGTTTTCACGGTCGAACGCATTGACGAGTTGTTGCGCAACGCGCGGCGGCGTTTCCGCAAGCTCGGTCTGGAAAATATCCGATCGCGACACGATGACGGCCGGCTGGGTTGGCCGGATGAGGCTCCGTTCGATGCCATCATGGTGACGGCTGCCGGTGCCGATCTCGAAAACGCCTTGCTCGATCAGCTTGCTCCGGGCGGCGTCCTTGTCGCGCCGGTGGGACCGCCGGGTCGACAGGCGCTGCTGCGCGTGCGTTCGACTGAGCAAGGCTGGCAGCGCGAAATCCTTGCTTCGGTGAGCTTCGTGCCCCTGCTTGGAGGTATCGCGTGATGCCGATCTGTCGGGTCGAGGCTGGCAGCGCATGAAACTGTTCAAGCCGCTCTACGAGATCGCCCTGAAATGGGCCAGTCATCCGCGCGCCGAACCATTCCTGGCGGGCTTGAGTTTTGTCGAGGCGATCATCTTTCCGGTCATGCCTGAAGTGATGCTCGGGCCGATGGTGTTGGCCAAGCCTCAGCGCTGGGCCCGCTTTGCCGGCGTCAGTCTGGTGTTCTCTGTTCTCGGTGCCATTGTCGGTTACGCGTTGGGTCACTTTGCTTTCGAGTGGGTGCGACCGCTGCTTGAATCGCTCGGCTGGCTCGAACGCATCGACCATCAAGTTGCCGAGCTGCGCGAGATCGCTGCGCACAGTCCGTGGTCGGCGTTCTGGTTGCTCGTGCTGGCCGGATTCCTGCCGATACCGTTGAAAATCTTTACCTGGGCGTCAGGTATCGTTGGCGTGCCGCTGCTACCCTTCATCGCCAGCATGATCGTTGGGCGCGGCAAGCGCGTTTTCCTGCTCGCCGGTGTGATCCGCATCGCCGGACCAAGAGCGGAAGCCGCCTTGCATCGCTGGATCGAATGGATCGGCT
>JBDTCQ010000327.1:0-4079 GCA_039923515.1 Dokdonella sp. | reverse complement strand
AAGATCCCGTTGATTGGCGAGGTGCGCCGACCGAGACGGATGTTGGCAGTCGGATAGCCGAGCTTGCGTCCGAGTTGCTGGCCATAAACAACATGGCCGCCGATCCGGAACGGGCGTCCAAGCAGGCGCGCCGCGATTTCAAATTCGCCAGCCGCGAGCAGATCGCGAATGGCGCTGCTGCGCACGCGGACATCGCCCAGGGTGAATTCGGAGAACACTTCGGCACGGAAGCGGTGCGATTGCCCCATTTCGCGCAGCAAGCCGATGTCGCCTTGACGCCCATGGCCAAAGCGAAAATCCGCACCGACCCAGATTTCCTGCGCTTCCAGCCGATTGATCAGGATCTGCTCGACAAATTCCTCGGCCGGCATCGCCGTCAGCGCGGCGTTGAATCGCATCAACAGCAGCTTGTCCATTGCTGAATCACGAATCTGCTGGATCTTGCCGCGCACGTTGTCGAGGCGGGGTACCGGTGTCGAGCGAGCAAAGTACTCGCGTGGAATTGGCTCAAAGCTGACCGCAATGGCTTGCACGCCCAGCGCATCGGCGCGTTCGCGCACGCGCCCGAGCAGCGCGCGATGGCCGCAATGCACGCCATCGAAAGCACCAATGCAGACAACACTGCCTTGCGGCGCCAGACAGGCACCCAGGCTATCGCGAAAGAGCCAGAACATCGGCGAAGTATAACGGCTGGGCCTGACGCTGCGGGTGGCCCGCTTCAGGGCGCGCGCAGATCGCGCAAACGAAATCCTGCGGCAAACAGTGCGACGACGAAACTTCCGCCACCGGCAACGACCAGGGCCGCCAAGCGCATCGCACGCGATGATGCCGAGGCGCTGGTCCAGTCTGACCAGTGTTCGAGGCCTAGCCAAAGGATTGCCGACATCACGAGGCACGCAATCGCAAGGCGGGCGATATGCCGCGCCCAACCCGGTTGTGCCGCATAGCTGCCTTCGCGTTTCAGTGCGCGCCAGAGCAGGGAAAGATTGATGTAGCTCGCGCATGCACTGGCCAGGGCCAGAGCCATGTGCAGGCCCGGAATCGAGGACAGGCGCGCGAACCATCCGCTCTCCGCCATTTCGGGTGAGTCCCAGAGCAGCAGCAGTGCGGCGAGGAACAGCACATTGAGCAGCATGCTCGCAACCATTGCGATGATGCCGGCGCGCACGGGCGTACGCGTGTTCTGGCGCGCATAGAAGGCCGGTGCGACGACCTTGACCAGAGCAAACGCGGGCAGGCCGAGGGCCAGCGCGGCCAGTGACATTGAGGCCATCTCGACATCGTGCGCGGTGAAGGCGCCATGCTGGAACAGGGTGGACAGCAGCGGCTTGGACAACAACACAAGGGCGAGCATGGCCGGCACGGCGATCAGCAAGGTCGTGCGCAAGCCCCAGTCGAGCGCCTTCGAGAATCCCTCGTGATCGGTCGAGACATGATGGCGAGAAAGCGTCGGCAAGATCACCGTACCCAGCGCGACGCCGAAGAGGCCGAGTGGAAATTCGAGCAGGCGGTCACTCTGCGCCAACCAAGTCTGCGAACCGGTGATCAGGAACGAGGCGATCAGGGTATCGAGCAACAGGTTGACCTGGGCGACCGAGGAGCCGAACAGGGTTGGCACCATCAGACGCAGGATCTTGCGCACGCCTGCGTGGCGCCAGCCCCAGCGCGGCAGGGTCAGCAGATCCAGCTTGCGCAGGCTCGGAAACTGCACCAGTAATTGCAGGATGCCAGCCGCGAGGATCGCCCAGCCCATTGCCATGATCGGCACGTCGAGATGTGGCGACAGCCACAGCGCGCCGGCGATCATGCAGAGATTGAGGATCACCGGAGTCAGTGCCGGCAAGGCAAACTTGTTGAAACTGTTGAGGATTCCGCCGGCCAAGGCGGTCAGGGAGACAAACAGCAGGAAGGGAAAGGTCAGCCGCAGCAGGTTGCGGGTGAGGGCGAATTTCTCCGGATCATCGATCGATCCCGGAGCGAATCCACGCGTTACCCAATCTGCGCCAAGAATGCCGAGGGCGGTCACGACCAGCAGGATCATGCCGAGCGTGCCGGCGGTGCGCGAGATGAGTTCCTTCAATTCGGCATGCGAGCGGGTTTCCTTGACCTCGGTCAGCACCGGGACGAAGGCGACCGAGAACGAGCCTTCGGCAAACAGGCGGCGCATGAAGTTGGGAATGCGGAAGGCGACCCAGAATGCATCCGTGGCAGCATTGGCCCCGAATGCCCAGGCGATGGCCATCTCGCGGACCAGGCCGAGAACGCGCGAAATGAAGGTGCCGCCGCTGAAAGTCAGCAGCGAACGCAGCATGCTTGGGGCCTTCATGAACACCACCGTTTGACTCGGGGCGATTGCGGCGGCATAATTCCGCCCCTTTTTCCGCCCCCCGCTTTTGGAGTTTTACCTTGGCCAACATCAAGTCCGCGAAGAAGCGTGCGCGTCAGTCTGAAAAGGCTCGTCAGCGCAACGTCAGCGCCCGTTCCATGGTTCGTACCGCGCTCAAGAAAGTGATCAAGGCGATTGACGCGAAGGACAAGGCTGGTGCCGAAGCTGCCTTCAAGAGCGCCACGCCGATCGTCGATCGCTACGCCGCCCGTGGCCTGATCCACAAGAACAAGGCAGCTCGCCACAAGAGCCGCCTGAATGCGACCATCCGCGCTTTGGCCTGAGCCATTCGCGATTGTTCGACGCAAAAAGCCGGCGCAAGCCGGCTTTTTTGTGCCTGTTGAGGCGTGATGATCAGGGTTGCCAACGCACTCGCGCATGACCGTGGTGATCGTCGGGGAGCTCGATCTACCGCTCATTCGGCGGTTCAGCCTTCACCGGCAGCGATGGCAGCCTCGGCCGCATCGCGACGCTGTTCGTCGAAGAAGCGCTGGATGTCGAGACAGATGGGCCAGGTATTCTCCCGACTGATCGCTGAAACCAGATACCAGGGCTGCTTCCACTTGAGCTTCTTGATGATTGCCTTGGCGGTCTTTTCGCGCTCTTCGGGCGACATCAGGTCGATCTTGTTGAAGACCAGCCAGCGCTCGCGCTTGAGCAGTTCGGGGTCGAAACCCTTCAGTTCCTTCTCGATGACGCGGATCTGCTCGACCGGATCAGTTTCGTCATCCATCGGTGCAATATCGACCATGTGCAGGAGCAGGCGCGTACGCGCGACATGCTTGAGAAACTGCACGCCTAGCCCGGCGCCATCTGCGGCGCCCTCGATCAGGCCCGGAATGTCGGCGATCACGAAGCTCTTGTCGGTTTCGATGCGGACCACGCCCAGATATGGCTGAAGCGTCGTAAACGGATAGTCGGCCACTTTCGGCGTCGCCGCCGAGACCGCGCGGATGAAGGTCGATTTTCCGGCGTTTGGAAAGCCAAGCATGCCCACATCGGCCAGCACCTTCAGTTCGAGACGCAATTCGCGCTCTTCGCCCTGGGTGCCCACGGTGGCCTTGCGCGGCGAGCGGTTGGTTGAGCTCTTGAAGTGGATATTGCCCTGTCCGCCACGCCCACCCTGGGCCACCAGCATGCGCTGGCCATGCTCGGTCAAGTCGCCAATCTGCTCGTCGGTCTCGACATTGGAAACCACCGTGCCGACCGGAACGCGGATGGTCACGTCCTCGCCACTCTTGCCGGCCATCTGGCGACCCATGCCGTTTTCACCGCGTAGGGCACGAAACATGCGCTGGTGACGGAAATCGACGAGGGTATTGAGGCCTTCGTCGGCGATCAGCCAGATGCTGCCGCCTTCGGCGCCGTCACCGCCGTCCGGGCCTCCGAACGGGATGAATTTCTCGCGTCGGAAGCTGACGCAGCCATTGCCGCCGTTTCCGGCCTGGACTCGAATGGTGGCTTCGTCGACGAATTGCATGTTTGGGGCCGGGAATAGTGAATGGAGAATCGGGAATGGGAAAAGCGTACAGCAAGAGCATGACTTTGTAGGAAACGGCTTCAGCCGTGATGCTCTTGTTCTTGATGGCGAAAAGGCATCACGGCTGAAGCCGTTTCCTACAACGGCTTAAAGGCATCGCGGCTGAAGCCGCTCCCACAAGTATCCCCACCCGCTATGCTCCGGTTGAAGCAT
>JBDTCQ010000326.1:0-10323 GCA_039923515.1 Dokdonella sp. | reverse complement strand
ATCGCGTAACTCGCAGGCTGCACCCAGGTGACCCAGCTTGCGAGCCGCGACGACAGCAATCGCCGAGAACCGGCGCGACTTGCCGGTCTCGAAGAGTGCCCGAGTGTCGTCGCAACGGAAGCTCAGGATCATGCCAGGAATATATAACGCTTAACGTTAAACGACAAGCGCGGTGTGAAGGACGACTACGCTCATGTTTCGGACAAGTCACACGATATGTCGCAAGGGGACATGGATGACTGATGCCACTCCTGAGCGCCAAGGCAGGTCTGGCAGAATAATGCGTTCGCCACATCCGAAAACTCATGGGGAGTTTCATGCAACGTATTGTCATCTCGCTTGCCGTGCTGCTTGGCGCGGCCCCTCTTCACGCGGCTTCACCGCTTGAAGCGCATTTCGCGGCTGATCCGAACCAGAAGGTGGATACCCGGTACAGCGAGCAGATCGCCAAGTACACGACCGATCCGTCGTTCAACACGCAGTTGACCGACTACTTGCCGGCTTCTGACACGGTGCCGACGCCGGCCAAGGCGCTCGGCGATGTGTCGGGTTCGCCCAACATGTTGCCGCGGCTGAAGACGGTCCATGACTATTTCCGCTCGCTCGAGGCAAGCAGCCCGCGGGTCAGAGTGTTCAGCATCGGCAAGTCCGAGGAAGGTCGCGAGATGATCGCGGTGGCGATTGCCGATGAGAAGTTGCTGGCCGATCTGGATGCCAACCGCGAGCGGCTTGCGCAACTGGCTGACCCGCGCAAGATTGATCTCGACGACGAGCGCGCGGCAAAGTTGATCGAACAGTCGGTACCCGTCTACTACATAACCGGCACGATCCACTCGACCGAGACCGGCACGCCGACCTCGTTGATGGAGCTGGCTTACCGGCTCACGGTTGACGAGGCACCGTATATCCGTGCGATCCGCTCGAAGATGATCACCCTGATCACGCCGGTCGTCGAAACCGATGGCTGGGAGCGCAGCGTTGATGTCTATAACTGGCATCGCGCCAACCCGGGTCAGCAATACCCGCCCCTGCTGTACTGGGGCCATTACGTCGCCCACGACAACAACCGCGATGCGATGCTGGCCTCGCTGGCTTTGACGCGCAATGTCATCAACACCTTCACCGGCTGGAATGCGCAGGTGCTGCACGACATGCACGAGTCGGTGCCATTCCTTTACGACAACACGGTCGGTGCGGGCCCTTACAACGCATGGATTGATCCGTTGCTGGTCGGCGAGTGGCAGCAACTGGGCTGGAACAATGTTGATACGCTGACTCGGCTTGGTTTGCCCGGAGTGTTCACGCATGGCACGTTCGATACTTGGAGCCCCGGCTATCTGATGTTCATCGCCGCCACCCACAACGGCATCAGCCGGCTGTATGAAACCTTCGGCAATGGCGGCGCCGACACGCAGGAGCGCATCCTCGATCCGGATGAATACGAGCGGACCTGGTACCGGCCAAATCCGCCACAAGCGAAAGTGATGTGGTCGCAGCGCAACAACAATAATTATTCACAAAGCGCGATGCTGAGTGCACTCGACTATTTTGCCGGCAACAGCCAGGCTTTCCTGCGCACGTTCTGGCTCAAGTCCAAGCGCGCGGTGACCAAGCCGACCGATTCCGGTCCGGCTGGCTATGTTCTCTCCGCGGATGACGCGCGTGGCAGTGCGCAGCGCAAGTTGCTGGAGATCCTGCAGCGCCAGAAGGTCGAGATACAGCGTCTCGATGCGGCATTGACGATCCAGCTTCCGAAGAAGAAGAAGGCCACGCCGGACGAGGACAAGCCGGCCAAGATCGACGACGCGCCAACCACGCGCACGTTCCCGGCCGGCAGTTATGTGGTGCGCATGGACCAACCCTATTCACGCATTGCCGATGTC
This sequence comes from Dokdonella sp., assembly GCA_039923515.1. Classification (GTDB taxonomy): domain Bacteria; phylum Pseudomonadota; class Gammaproteobacteria; order Xanthomonadales; family Rhodanobacteraceae; genus Dokdonella. The sequence continues at coordinate 8,440 of JBDTCQ010000326.1, read as the reverse complement.
CTGCTTGATCGCCAGTACTGGTCACCGGACGATCCGCAGAAGCATCCCTATGACGACACCGGCTGGTCACTTGGCGACCAGTTTGGCGTCGACCTGACCCGCGTCACCGATGCAGCCTTGCTCAAGGCGCCTATGCAGGCCGTGGCTTGGCCGCTGCCTGCCAAGTCAGCCGAGGGAAGTGGCGCAATTCGCGTCATTGCCAATCCGGCCTCGGCCGAACTCGCTTCGCTTCGATTCGCTGCCAAGGGCACGTCGATCGAAATCGCGCGTGAGGCCTTCAAGATGGGCGAGCGCAATTTCGCTGCAGGCTCATTGATCGTGCGACGTGCTGATTCCAGCTTCGACAAGGCCGCTGCCGCACTTGGAGTTGACGTATTCAACACCGACAACGTGCCCGCGGTTTCAACGCGAAAGCTTGGCCTGCCCCGCGTGGCGGTCATGCACACCTGGCTGAATACGCAGACCGAGGGCTGGTGGCGCATGGCGCTGGATGATCTCGGCATCCCGTTCACTTACATCAGCACCCAGGATGTCGCGCGCAGCGATGACCTGCGCAAGCGTTATGACGTGATCCTGTTCGGACCAATCGGCTATGGCGACTCGCGCCTGATCATCGACGGCTTGCCGATGTATGGCAATGCGATGCCGTGGAAGAAGTCCACGCTGACGCCAAACCTCGGACTCATCGACAGCACCGACGATATTCGACCCGGCCTTGGTGGCAGCGGTGTTGATCACCTCAAGCGCTTCGTCAGCGAGGGCGGCTTGTTGATCACCTCGATGGACACGGCGCAGTTTGCAATTGACACGGGGCTTGCACCCGGCGTCAGCGTGGCCAAACCCGGCGACCTGCGCATCACCGGTACGCTGGTGCGCGCGCAGACCACGGAAAGCGCGAGTCCGGTGACCTGGGGCTACGACAAGCCGTTTACGGTTTATTCCGAGAGTGGCATGGCGTTCAAGGTCAGCAACCAGATCCGCGGTGACAGTCGAATTGCCAGCGCCGACGACCACAAGCGTCCGACGGGACGCGGTGGTGCCGATGACATTGACCTGCCGCAAGGCGCGGGCTATGTCGACCCACCCGAATTGCCCTCCGTGAAGCCATGGCAGGCGATGCCGCTGAATGCAGATCAGGCGCGCGAGAACCGCTTCCTGATTCCCGAAAACCAGCGCCCGCGGGCCCTGCTGCGCTTCGCCGACAGCGACAATCTGCTCGTCTCGGGCTTGCTCGACAACGGTGGAAGCTTGGCCAAACATGCGGCCGTTGTTGATGCGCGACTGGGCAAGGGTCATGTGCTTCTGTTCGCGATCAATCCAATGTGGCGCGCAGCGACCATCGGCAGCTATCCGCTGGTGACCAATGCGATCCTCAATTTCGACGCGCTTTGATCAGCGCTGAGGCAGACTGGCAATCCCCGGCACATGTCGGGGATTTTCCAACTTCCGGTTGAAGGCACCGATGGATCTGATCCTCGTCCGACATGGCCAAACCGAAGCGCTTCCCGGCATCTGCATCGGCCATGCGGACCTGCCCTTGTCGGCGCGCGGTTTCACCGACGTGCAGCAACTTGCAGCAACCTGGAACAGATCGCCTCCACGCTTCCTGTTCACCAGTGACCTGCGCCGCACCCAGCAGTCCGCACAGGTTTTTGCAGCGGCGTTCGCGATCGAACCCCTCAGCGATCCGCGTCTGCGCGAAGCCGATTTCGGCCGCTGGAACGGCCGGCACTGGAACGAGATCATGCAAAACGACACCGAAAATCATCGCCATTGGTTCGACAATTGGGTGATCCAGGAAGCGCCCGACGGCGAGAGCTTCGCCGATGTGCTGCGCCGCACCGGCGCATGGCTGGCCTCCCTGCTCGCATCAACCGGCAACGATGATTGCGTGCTCGCCATCGCGCATGCCGGATCGATTCGTGCTGTGCTTTGCCATGCACTCGGCTTGCCGGCAGGACGTGCCATCGGCATCGGCATCGATCACTCGCACGTCTCGCGCTTGCGTTATGCGAACGGGCAATTTGAGGTGCGCTGCATCAACAGCAGCCGGTTCGAGAAGGATTGACGCCTGTAAATGCCGAGCCGACGCGGTGATCATCGGCTAAGATAGACCCTGTGTTGTCTCCGGAATCCCTCCAATGAACCTCTCTCTGCGCCAGCGTATCGGCATCTTCCTCGTCCTCGCCCTCGTCATGGCGGGTACTCGTATCAACCATTTCGGCGCGTTGCCGGATGCCTCGTGGGCAGTGTTCTTCGTTGCCGGCTTCTATTTGCGCGGTTCGCTGCGCTGGGCCTTTCCGCTGCTGATGGCACTCGCCGTATTCGTCGATTTCCTCGTCATCGACAGTCAGGGTCTCAATTTCTTCAGCCATTACTGCATGTCGGCAGCCTACTGGTTCCTGCTCGGCGCGTATGCGGTGATGTCGTTTGGCGGCTCACTGTTGCGCCGCTATCACGAGGAGATTGGCGTACGCTCACTGGTGCTGCTCGCCACCACACTCGTGCTGGCCACCAGCGCCTGTTTCCTCATTTCCAACGGCAGTTTCTATTGGCTCAGCGACAGCGTACCGCTGCGCAGCTTCGCCGGCTGGGTCGAGAATATGGGCGATTGGTACCTGGGCTATCTGCGCACGACGGTGGCTTATGTCTCGGTAGCGGCGGCCGCGCATGTGATCGGCGCACGCTGGCTGCGCGTGCTGTCGACATCCCCCGGAGCCGCTGAGAAACGTGGGTAACCGCCTCTCGAAAATCTATACGCGTACCGGCGACGACGGCACAACCGGCCTCGGCGACGGTTCGCGCGTCGGCAAGGATTCGCTGCGCGTCAGCGCTTATGGCACGGTCGATGAACTGAACAGCGCAATTGGCATCGTGCTCGCCTGCGAGGTTGCCGATGACATTCGCGAAACCCTGATCCGCGTCCAGCATGAGTTGTTCAACCTGGGCGGCGAGTTGTGCATTCCGGGCATGGCCCTGGTTCACGACAGCGATATCGAAAGGCTGGAACACGAACTGGATGGATTCAACGAGGACCTGCCGGTGCTCAAGGAATTCATCCTGCCCGGCGGCGGCATGGCCGCCGCGCACTGCCATCTGGCGCGGACGATCGCGCGGCGTGCCGAACGCGGTGTTGTCAGCCTCGCTCGCGAAGAAGCCGTGCGCGGCGAAGCAACCCGCTATCTGAACCGCCTTTCCGACCTGCTCTTCGTCATCGCACGCGTGCTGGCACGGGCCTCGGCACACGGCGAAGTGCTCTGGCAACACGAGCGCGTCAGGCGCTGAGCGATGCCCGCGTGACGATCCTGGTCTATACCCATGCGGTTTGCCTCGAACACGAACCCGGACCCGGTCATCCCGAATCACCATCGCGACTGAGAGCCGTCCTGCGCGCGCTGGATGATCCTGCCTGCGCGAAAACCGAGCGCATCGAAGCGCCAATTGCCACGCGCGAGCAGCTTGCCCGCGTGCACGCGCCGGCCATGATCGATGCGCTGTTTGAGGCGTCGCCGGCATACGGCCAGATTTTCCTCGATGCCGACACGGCGATGTCTGCGCATTCGCTGTCTGCCGCCCAGCGCGCCGCCGGGGCGGCCTGCGCTGCGGTCGATGCGGTACTGGGTGGTTCGCATCGTCGTGCGTTCTGCGCGGTTCGGCCACCGGGTCATCACGCAACCCATGACGCCGCAATGGGCTTTTGTCTTTTCAACAACATCGCCGTCGCCGCCGCGCACGCGCTCGCCACGCATGCGATCGAGCGCGTCGCGATCATTGATTTCGATGTTCACCACGGCAATGGCACCGCCGACATCTTCGCCAACGATACGCGCGTCCTGTATGCCTCGACGCACCAGTCGCCGCTGTATCCCGGAACCGGCGGGGCCAGCCAGCGCGGTATCGGCAATCTGGTTAATGTGCCGCTCGCAGCGGGTTCCGGATCAAGTGAGTTCCGCGAGGCATATGTCACCCGCATCCTGCCGGAACTCGATCGCTTTGCGCCGCAACTCGTACTTGTCTCCGCTGGGTTCGATGCCCACCGTCTCGACCCGCTGGCCAATCTGAATCTGGATGCCGAGGACTATGCCTGGGTGACCGCCGAACTCGTGGGGATTGCAGAGCGCCACGCCGGAGGTCGCCTCGTTTCGACTCTGGAGGGCGGTTACAGCCTGACCGCGCTCCACGAATCGACGATTGCCCATATCAATGCGCTGGCGCGCAAATCCGGCGAAGCCAGGAGCGAGGCATTACACTAGCCCGTCCCGAGCCCTAGGCGAACTCAGAAATCGTGCTGCTCTCAACATTCCGCGGCCCACGCCGCCGCGCCATTCCGGCCGCCATTGTCCTGATCCTGTCCACCTCGGCCTGGGCCGCCACGGATGCGCCAAGCTGCCCGATCGGCACCCTGGTCTGCAAAAAGCCGGCACAGGACTGGTCGTTGTGTCCGAAGAACGACTTGCTCGATTTCTACGTTCCCGACTTGCCCACGACCGGGGAACGCACACTCGCCGATACCGAAATCAAGGGTCGTCAGACCCAATCCAGCGATGGCAACAGCTATGTGCTCGAGGGCGACGCCAGCATCCAGCAGCTTGACCAGTTGATCCGCGCCGATCGTTTCACCTACGCACGCACATCGACGGCGTGGACTGCACAGGGCAACGTCCGCTATCAGGATCGCGACATGCTGCTCTCGGCCAGCGATGCCAGCGGCACAACCGAGCCGAACCAGGCCAAGGTCAACGCTGCGCGATACCAGCTGCTGTCCTCGCGCGGGAATGGTCGCGCCGCGACCATCGTGCTCAGCGACAGCGATCATGCAACGCTCGACAGGGCTACATTCTCGACCTGTGCGCTGGATTCCCCAGGCTGGGAATTCCGTGCCGCTGACATCGAACTCGATCAGGCCAACGGCATCGGGCGTGCCCGTGATGTGACATTCCGCGTCGGCGACGTGCCGGTTTTCTGGCTGCCGTACGCAAGTTTCCCGCTCGACGACCGCCGCCAATCCGGCTTCCTCTACCCCTCGCTCGGCTACGACAACCGGCGCGGTTTCGATATTGCCGCACCCTACTACCTCAACTTCGCGCCGAACTACGACGCGACCCTGACGCCACGCCTGATGACCCAGCGTGGGCTGATGCTCGGCGGCCAGTTCCGCTACCTGACCCAAACCAGCCGAGGTACGGTTGAGGCCGAGTGGTTGCCGAACGACCGTGACAGCGATGGGCGCCGCAGTCTGCTGCACTGGGACGACGCGACACGCTTCAATGCCAACTGGGGCACCACCGTCGACTTCAACCATGTCTCCGATGACCGCTATTTCGAGGATTTCGGACGCAGCCTGAGCATCGCCGCAACCACGTTGTTGCCATCAAGCGCCTACTTCCGCGGCCAAGGCAGTTGGTGGAAGGCCAGCATCGGCGGCGATGAATATCAGATCACCGATCCGACGCTGTCCAGCGCGGGCGAGCCGTATCGGCGCCTGCCCCGCGCGACCTTCGATGCCGATCACAGCTTGATCGGTGATCTCGATGCGGGCATCCGCTCCGAATATGTGTCCTTCAGCAAGGACAACGCCGTCGATGGACGCCGTCTCGATCTTTATCCGTACCTCACGTTGCCGATCGAAACGGCGGCATGGTTCGTGCGGCCTGAGCTCGGCTTTCGCTATACCAGCTACCAGATCGATCGCGACACCGACAAGTCGCCCCATCGCGGCACTCCGGTCGCCAGCCTCGATGCCGGTCTGCACTTCGAGCGCGCGCTGAACTTTGGCGGGAATGGCTATTCGCAGACATTGGAACCCCGCGTCTACTATCTCCGCGTACCCTATCGCGATCAGGACAACCTGCCGCTGTTCGACACCCAGGAAGTGCCTTTCAGTTTCGGTCAGTTGTTCCGCAGCAACCGCTTTGTTGGTGCCGACCGACAAATGGATGCGAACAATCTCACCGTCGCCTTGACCTCGCGCCTCATCGAGGACAGCACAGGTACCGAACGCGTCTCGGCAAGCATCGGCCAGATCCGCTATTTCGACGACCAGCGCGTACAGCTGCCAGGACGCCTACCCAGCGACTTCAATGGCTCGACCTACGTCGGTGAACTCGACCTGCGCATCAATGACCGTTGGCGCGCGACATTCTCGAACCAGTGGAATCCGAATTCCGATCAGACCGAGTTGTCGGCCGTCGGCATCCAGAACCGTTTCGGCAAGGAAGGCGTCTTCAATCTGTCCTACCGCTTCCGCCGCGACCTGCTCGAGCAGGCCGATGCCTCGCTGCTGGTCCCATTGAATGAATCCTGGCGCCTGGTCGGGCGCTGGAACTATTCGATGTTCGATCGCAAGACGCTGGAGGCCTTCGCCGGCATCGAGCACGACAGTTGCTGCATCGCCTGGCGCCTGCTGGCGCGGCGCTATGTGCATAACCTCGAGCGCGACATGTCCAACGCCCTTTATTTCGAAGTTGAATTCAAGGGCGTCGGCTCGGTCGGCCAGAAGACGGGTGATTTCCTGCGCCGTGCTATTCTCGGCTATCAATAATGTTGGCTCCGGCAAGCAAGAAAAAGCACCGGATCCGGTGTATCGGCGCACTTTTTGTTAACGCCGTTGCGGCCCCAGCCCCTTACAATCCAGCCCCGTTTCTTCCGGCTCCTGCGGAATCTTCATGCGCATGAACAAGCTGCTTGCCTCCCTGATCCTGCTTCTCGTCCTTGGCGCCCCGCTGGCCCAGGCCCAATTGATGCCGACCGAAAAGCTCGATGGCATCGTCGCCGTGCTGGATGGCGACGTCATCCTGCGCAGTGAACTCGATCGTCAGGTCGCCACGATCAAGGCGCAATACGCCAGTAATCCGCAGCAACTGCCTCCCATCGGCGAGCTTGAGCGGCAGGTGCTGGATCGGATGATCCTGAGCAAGCTGCAAATTGCCAAGGCCGATGACACCGGCATCCGGATTTCCGATGCCGAGATCGATCAGACCCTCGGCCAGATCGCCATGCAGAACCGCATGGACGTCGATCAGTTGCGCCAGGCGATCACGCGTCAGGGTCTGTCGTGGGAGCAGTTCCGCGCCAATGTGCACGATGAGTCACTGATCCAGAAATTACGCCAACGCGTTGTCCAGAGCCGCGTTCAGATCAGCGATACCGAAATTGAGCTGCTCCTCAAAAGCGGCGGTGTAAAGCGCGGCCAACTGCATCTGGGGCATATCCAGATCACCCTTCCGGATGGCGCAACGCCCGACCAGATCGCTGCAGCCCAGGCCAAGGCCGACGATGTGGCCAAGCAGATCCAGGGCGGCATGGATTTCGCTGCAGCAGCAATCCGTTATTCCGATGCACAGAACGCATTGGACGGCGGCGATCTTGGCTGGCGCAGTTATGACGAGGTGCCGCCGGCATTTTCCGAAATTGCCGAAAAACTGAAACCCGGCCAGACCGCACCCCCGGTGCGCGGCCCGAACGGTTTCCACATCATCAAACTGATCGAGCGCCGCGAACCGGCCAGTGATCTGGTCACCGAATATCACGCGCGGCATATCCTCATTCGCACCACCGAGCTGGTCAGCGCAAGCCAGGCTGAAAAGACGATCCGCGAGCTCCGCGCTCGGATTCTCGCCGGCGAGGATTTCGCCAAGCTGGCCAAGGAATATTCCAACGACAAGGTGAACGCCAACCTTGGCGGCGACCTGGGCTGGTTCGTCAAGACCGCCTATGGAGACAAGGTTGCCGAAGCACTCACAAATACCAAGATTGGCGAGATCAGCGAGCCGTTCCAGAGCGATGCCGGTTGGCACATCGTCGAACCGCTGGCGACGCGCACCGAAGACAAGACTGCCGAAGCCGAGCGCGACAAGGCTCGTCAGACCCTCGGCGCTCGCAAGTCCGAAGAGGAATACGCCAGCTTCCTGCGCCAGATCCGCTCGGAGGCCTATATCGAGATCCGCTTGCCGGGAGCCGCCGGTGCCACCGGAAGCGGAAGCTGAGCGACCACGGATTGCGCTGACTGCCGGCGAACCCGCCGGCATAGGCCCCGAACTGCTGGCCGCAATCGCGGCTGAGAGATTCGGCGCCGACCTTGTTTTCATCGGCAATGCGGCACTGCTTGCGGAACGCGCGCAGGCCAGCGGACAGCGGTTTGCGCTGGATGTTTACGCCGGCGCTGAGCATGTCTGGAAATCCGGAAGCATCGCCGTCATCGACGTGGCACTGGCCGCGCCATCACACCCCGGCCAGCTTGACCCGCGCAACGCACCTCATGTGCTGGATATCCTCACGCGCGCCGCCGAGGGCGCGCAACGTGGCGAGTTCGATGCGATCGTCACCGCACCGGTACACAAGGGCATCATCAACGACGCCGGAATCGGATTTTCCGGCCATACCGAATTCCTCGCCGAGCGGGCCGGTTGCGAGGTCGTGATGATGCTCGTCGCCGATCGCC
>JBDTCQ010000325.1:0-2539 GCA_039923515.1 Dokdonella sp. | reverse complement strand
CCATCCCAATCACCAGGATTTTCTCGCATTGGTTCATCCGGAAGATCGCGACGCTGTGGGCACGGCTTTCGCCCAGTCTCTCGACCAGCATCAGGTCCATTCGATCGAACACCGAGCGTTGCTGGCGGGTGGGCGAATCAAGTACCTGCAAGAGCGCTGGCAAATCGTTTTCGATGCGCAGGGCAAGGCGGTGCGGGCCGTCGGCACCTGCCAGGATGTGACCGAGCGCAAGCTGCAGAGTCAGCGCGTCGAAGGACTGATGCGAGTACAGGTGATGCTTAGCGGAATCAATGCGCTCGTCGCCCGAGCGCGCGACCACAACCAGCTTTTCAATGACGCTTGCAAATTCACGATCGACGCGGGCGGCTTCCGCATGGCGTTTGTGGGTATCCTCGACGAAAGCAAAGGCACGGTGGCTGTCGCCGCTTCGGCCGGCAAGGGCAGAGATCTTCTCGCCCTCATCACAGAAACCCTGGCCTCGATTGACCGCGCGTCGCAATCGATGGTCATGACCGCTATTCGCGAGAAAAGAGCCATCGTCGCCAACGACTCGCGCAACGATCCGAGGATGTTGTTTGGCTCCGAATATACAAAAGCGGGTGTGCGTTCGCTTGCCATCTTTCCGTTGCTGGTCGACGCTGATGCGGTAGGAGTATTTGTCTTTTTTACTGACGTTATCAATTTCTTTCATGACGAAGAAATGGAATTGCTGAGTGAAATGACGGGCAACATTGCGTTTGCAATGGATCACATCAAGAAAAGCGAAAGGCTCGATTACCTGGCCTACTACGATGCACTCACCGACTTGCCGAACCGCACCTTGTTTCTCGATCGCGTAGGCCAGTCGATTCGGACCAGTGTCGCCGCGGACACCAGCCTTACGATGGTCGTGCTCGATCTGGAGCGTTTCGCGCAGATCAACGACCAACTGGGTCGCACGGCGGGCGATGCGGTGCTCGTATGGGTGGCAGAGCGGCTGACGCGCACGCTGGGTGATGCGAACTTGCTCATGCGCGTGGTTGGCGATCGATTCGCACTGGTGCTTTCGGCCGAGTTTCAGGAAGCCGACGTGGCGCAATTCGTTGAAAGGACCGCCGCTGCACTGCAACAAGATCCTTTGTGCCACAAGGGTGTCGTGATACCCGTCACCGCCAAATTTGGCGTCGCCCGTTTCCCGGAAGATGGTACCGACGCGGACGCCTTGCTCAAGCATGCCGAAGTCGCCGTGAAACTCGCCAAGTCCTCTGGCGAGATGTTTGCCTATTTCTCGAATGACATGAATGTGCGGAGCAGCCAGCGGCTGGCGCTTGCGGATCAATTGCGCGTCGCGCTCGATGCCGGGCAATTCGTCCTTCACTACCAGGCAAAAGTAGACATGATCAGCGGCGAGATCGTTGGCGCCGAGTCGCTGATTCGCTGGCAGCATCCGGACAAGGGGTTGCTCCCTCCTACGGCGTTCATCGAACTCGCGGAGGAAACAGGCCTCATCCTTCCGATTGGCGCATGGGTCATTGATACCGTTTGCGCGCAGCAGGCTATGTGGATCGCCTCGGGGTTACGTGTTGTGCCGATTGCCGTGAACGTTTCCTCGATCCAGCTGGGCGGAACGCACTTTCTGAATACGGTTCGGGCGGCGTTGAGCAAACATGGCATCAGCAGCAAGCTGGTCGACATCGAACTGACCGAGAGCGCTTTGATGAATGACGCAGCCGAGGCAACAGGGGTGCTGCAAGGCTTGCGCAAGCTGGGTTGTGGGCTGGCGTTGGATGATTTCGGCACCGGCTATTCATCGCCGGCGTACCTCAAGCGATTCGCTTTCGATTCGGTCAAGATCGACCGCAGCTTCATTACAGACATCACGCGTAATGCTGGCGATGCGGCCATTGCTACTGCGATTATTGCCATGGCACAAAGTCTGCATCTGAAGGTGGTTGCCGAAGGTGTCGAGACGCTCGGGCAGTTCAACTACCTGCGGGCTCACGGCTGCGACCAGTTTCAAGGGTACTTCTTCAGTCCTCCTGTTCCGGAAGATGTGTTCGCGTCCAACCTGCGCAGCTCCAGACGCATGCAGCTGCCGTTGGCTGCGCCAGACGATCAACGAACACTGCTGTTGGTCGACGATGAACCTCACATCAGCGCGGCGTTGAGCCGGATGCTGCGGCGCGACGGTTACCGCATACTGGTCGCCACCGGTGGCCCGGAAGCGCTGGAAATGATGGCGATCAATCCGGTCCAGGTGATCATATCCGACCAGCGCATGCCGCAAATGTCCGGCACGGAGTTCCTCGAAACGGTCAGGCAAATGTACCCAGACACGATTCGCATGATCTTGTCTGGCTATACGGATCTACAAGTCGTGACCGAGTCGGTCAATCGCGGCGCGGTATCCAAGTTTCTCACCAAGCCATGGGATGACGATCAGCTGCGCGGGCACGTGCGCGAGGCCTTTCAGCGGTTCGCGACCAAAGTGAAGCATTGAGCGAGCGCTTGCTGCTGTGTGGTTGCCGCGGCTTGGCTTTTTGCCCCACGCCCCGGCGCC
>JBDTCQ010000324.1:0-8636 GCA_039923515.1 Dokdonella sp. | reverse complement strand
GCCCATGCTGAAGCGCACGCGGATCCAGTCCGACCATTTGCCCATGCGCAAACCATGGCGCGAGCCGTCGATAGTGAGGATCGCACCCGCGTCATTCGCCTCGAGTTGCAACGGGACGCTCAGCGGCGGTGCGTCGGCTTTGAGGGGATGTGGCGGACCTTCCAGTTTTGTGCGCACAACGCCGTCTTCGCCAACGGGGGCGAGCAGGATGCGGCCGCCGTTGTCGGCACCGCTGATGCGGCGGGTGGCGAGCAAGGTGTAGGTGCCCTGGGTGCCAAGCAGATCGGGTACGCCCATGCCCGAGATCATGTGACTGACCGGATCGGGCGGATAGGTCACCGGTACGCGCAAGACCGTGGCACGCTGGCCCTCGCGCTCCGCATCGAGCCAAAACGGCGTGCCCTGGCGCCGGTTGCGCAATTCGCCTTCAGCGAGCGGTATGCGCCAATCGAACAGCGACAAGACGTGTTTCGGCGGCAGTTGTTCGGCGATGCTGAAATCAATGGAATAGCTATCTGGCGCACGCCGCAGGAAATCGAATATGTCGTGTTCGCCTGGGTTACGGCCGGTCGCGAAACTGGCCCAGGCGACGGGCGACTGCGGTGGATTGGTCGTTGCCAGATGCTGGTAGTGCCCCTTCGCGCGCAGGGCCGCGAAATGGGGTAGTCGACCCTCATCCATCCAGCGCTCGGCCAGGACGGGATCGAAGCCATCGAATCCGACGACGACGGTTCGCGCCACCGCTGCGGTTTCGGGTGTGGGCGACTGGCTGCATGCGCTTGAAAATACGAGGATCGCGCAGCAAACCGCGCGACTCGCGGAGTGCCAACGATTCACTCGACAGGGGGTTGCGTTGAACACGGGTTGCTGGTGGCACGGCGGCGAATTCGCCGAATCGCGTAACGTATTGGCCAGATCAGGATCGCCAATATCGCAAGCACCATTCCAGCCAGAACCGCCCACACGGAGCCGAGGAAGCTGACACCAGCACCCGGGCCGATATAAGCAAATGCAGAACTGCTGAAGACGAGCAGCACGAGTGCGAAGAGTAGACGCATTCTTTTTTCTCCGGTTAGGCTGGGAGTCTAGCCGACCTTGCCGCGCCCACGCATGGCCCGTCTATCCGCTTCCTGACCCGGCCGCCGATCCGACCATGCCAGCCCGCACGCGCCATGTGCCATTCAGTCAACGATATGTCGCCGCCTGGCTGGCCGCCCGAAGGCAGTGGGGGCCACATTTGTCGCGTTGGGAATCGGCGGCGGTCAGCGATGCGATCGAGGCGATTCGGCCCGGCGCACCCGTCTGGATTTGCGGCATGGCGCGTTCGGGCAGCACGATCCTGCTTGAGATTCTGAACGGGTTGCCGCAATTCACCGCACACCGCTACAGCGACTACCCCTGGTTGTGGATCCCGTATTGGTGGAACCGCCTGCATTCCCGTTTGCCCTTGGCCGCGGCAGCGAAGCAGGAGCGAGCCCATCGTGACGGGCTCGCGGTCAGCCGTGACAGTCCCGAGGCGTTCGAGGAAGTGTTCTGGATGCACTTTTTCGAGGATCGCCATGATCCAGCCACCAGCCAGATCCTAGAACCCGATTACCGAGCCGAAGAATTCCTGCTTTTTTTGCGCCAGCACCAGCGCAAATTGCTCGCGGTACGCGGAGCCAGGCGCTATCTGGCCAAGGCCAACTACCATCTGCCACGACTCGGATTCCTTCATCATCACTTCCCCGACGCACGCTTTGTCATTCCTGTGCGCGAACCGCTGGCGCAGGTTGCATCCCTGCTCAAGCAGGATGCATTGTTCTGTCGCCTTGATCGCGAGGATCCCGCCGTCAGTGCGCATCTGGCCCGCATTGGCCATTTCGAATTCGGGCCAGGCAAGCGTGCCCTGAACATGGGCGACGCGGATGAAGCCGCCGCGATCACGGCGTGTTTTGCCCGCGGTGAGCTGGCCGAAGGATTTGCGCGGCAATGGGTGGCGCAGTACGGATTTGCCTTGCGCCGCATGCGCGAGGATGCCGATCTCTGTTCGGCCTGCCTGTGGCTGAGTCATGATCGACTTTGCGAGGCCCCGCGTATTGAGTTGCAGCGTTTGGGTAATCATCTCGGGCTAGCTGCCGACGAGCAGAAATTGATTGATGACAGGTGGGCTTCACGCTTGCACAAACCCGATTATTACGCTGCGGGCTTTTCGGAAAAGGAAACCGATCTCCTCCACTCGCTTACCGCGCCGCTTTGGCTTGAACTGCAGAGCTGGATAGCTTAGTCCGGACGGCTAACGGTGGTGCCTCGCCGGTCGTGCGCAAGCGACGCATGATCTCGACGCGCGCTTCGCGCAGGATGGAGTCGCGATCGAGGCTGGCGACGATGGCGCTGACGACGCGATTTGCACCCTGGTTGCTCCAAGCCTTTCAAGCGGGACGATAACGATCAGGGCCGCACCAAGCAGGCGCCCAGCGCGGTTGCGACAAGTACGACCGACCGACCCGCCCGCATTAAAGCGCCGGCCTCGACGGGAGTTACCGACAACGATCGCTTTCCAGTTCGCCCATGCCGCGATGAAACCGACATTGAGCTATGCGAGCTGAGTCAATAGCGCAGGGCGGTCGGTCGCGAGAGATTTGCAAGCCAAAATAGCTGCCTGCAAGTCCGTGTCAAAGCAACGATTTGGCGTGTTCAAGCACGCTGGCGCAGGCCTTTTTCGTGACCGATTTCTTGAGACTTCCCATCTGCGCCAGATCGACGCTCTTGCCGTCGCCGGTCTTGAGCATGCCAGCGGCGCCGCTGCTGAAATCGGTCTTGTCCTGCGCCGACTCGTCGGTGCCGCCACCCATCTTGCCCATCAGCTTGTCCTTCATCGAACTCGCCGCGTCGCCGCTGAGATAGTTGTTTTTCACGCAGAACTCGATAATGCCCGCCGCATTTCCCGCGCTGCCGGCGGCCATCGAGGACATGTCGCCGCCGGCGCCGCCCTTGAGCGCGCCGAGGTCTTGTGCGCTGGCAACGCCAGCCAAGCCAAGCAGCAGGAGGCTGCCGCCGAGAGTCATCGAAAACTTCTTGATGGATGTCATGGCTGTGTTGCTCCGTGCATCTAGTGGGTCGCGAAAGTGCGACCGCACGACCCTACGCCGATCGGCATCCAGCACGGGCAATCTCCCGAGCCTTTTTACGATTCTTTGCGAACCTGCGTCGGAGCGGTTCAGTCGGCCATGCCTGTGCATACAGCAACAATCCGGGGTGCCTGCAGCGAGCCTGCAGGTGCCGGTCAACAGCAATCGCCTCGGTGTCAGCAACGGCCACGCAAACGGGGGTTTACCCGCTGATTGGAGCACCGTGCATTTGCCACTGATGCCGATCCGGATAGCAGTTTCGACCTCGGTGACGAACGCGACAATCGAAATCAAGGGCGTCCGTGCGAACACAAAGTACATTCGCCTCTGTCCGAATGTGGAATGGGCAGGCAACTGCAATTCGGCGGCTGACAGCGTAGGGCGAATGCGAGCCACATCTTGCAAACTTCCATAGCGCCTCGCACAGGGTTGAATCGCGCTCGAAGCTTTTGGCGATTTCAGGCCGCGGGGTTGCGCAGACGCTTGAGTATTTCGACACGCGCCTCGCGCAGAATTGAATCGCGATCGAGGCTGGCGACGATGTCGCTGACAACGCGCTTGGCACCCTGGTCGCCCCAGGATTTTCCGGCGGCCAGATAACGATCGGCAGCACGGCCGACTATTTCGGTGGCGTACCAGGCCAGCGCACCTTGCGCGGTCGCGGTGAGTACGGTCGACATGCCCGCGCTGATGCCCTTGAGCGCCGAGGCGACCAGATGGATGCCCCAGATCGCCCCCATCAGCGCCGCCAGTTGCGCGCAGATCGTGGCAATCAATCCGCCCGCTTCGCGGCGCGTGATCGGCAGTCCGTAGACACGGGCCAGATGCATGACCAAGGCCGCATCGAGGGCGCCGGCGGCAAGCAGATCGGCGACTGGAATCGGATTGAGTGCCACCGCAATACTTTTTGCAATGCAGTACTGGCGTATCACCTTGGCGCTGAGTTCACGGCGGGCGACGACGATGCGCTGGGCGACGGCGTCGGTCAGGCGTCCGGCAAACAAACTCGCATTGAGTGCCGACAACGTGCGGCCTTCGCGGGTCAGCACATCGGTCAGGCGATTGCGCAGGGCGTCGATATTGGCGCCCTGGCGGATCATCTCGACCTGCTCGTGGCCATCGGCATCGAGTGAAATACGGCGAAGCGGTGGCGGTTGCGCGCTGACTGCGACCACATCTTCGGGTTGCACGAGTCCGGCTGCATGTTCGCGCAGACGCGTGAGCAGACGGACAAGTTCGCCCTCGTCATAGCGATCGGCTTTGTTCAAGGCAAGCAGCAGCGGCCGCTCTGTTTGCGCGAGTTGCACCAGTGCATCACGCTCCCGTGTGGTCATGTCGCCATCGACGACAAAGACGACCAGATCGCTGATGCCGGCCACTTCGACCGCCAGCTTTTCACGTGCCTCGCCATCGAGTTCATCGATACCGGGCGTGTCGATCAGATGCACGCCACTGCCGGCAACTTCCTGCCAAGGCCGCGGTGTCGCCTCGCGCGTCGTGCCATGCAGAACGCCGACCTCGAACGCGGGCTCGCCGAGCAGGGCATTGGCCAGCGCGGACTTCCCGACACTGACGCGGCCAAACACAGCCAGATGCAGCTCTTCGCGTTCGAGCTTGCCGAGCATCGCTTCAAGACGATTGAAATCGGCGGCAAGCGAACTGCGCACGGCCGCTGGCACGTGCGGATCATCAAGCAGGGCGCGCAGACTCTCTTCGGCCTGATTGTGATGATCTTCGGCAACCCTCGCGCGCCTGTCGGTCTCTGGCACGGATTGTATGAAACGCTCGCGCAGGCGCTGCCACCACGATGCGTTGGAATTCACCTGCCGAAGTCGCCGTTACGGCTTCGCACCGAGTTCAAGGTGGGCCTTGATCTGGACTTCATTGGCAATCGTCGAGGTGTCGGCGTAGTCGCCGCTGCCGATGTCGAAATCGAGACGCTTGACCTCGGTCGAGACATCAAGCGTGGCGCCCGTTTCCTTCGGCGCGAACGTGACGACCAGATCGACCGGCTTGTCGATGCCCTTGATCGTCAGCGTTCCTTCGGCAATGACCTGCTCGCCCGTGCGCTTGAATTGGCGGGTCACGAAACGCGCACTTGGGAACTTGGCGATGTTGAAGAACGCGGAGCCGGGCAGGGTCTCGTCGCGATCCTTGTCGCCGGTGGTGACGCTGGCCAGATCGACACTGACATCGAAGTTCGAGGCCCCCAGGTTGCTCGCATCGTATTGGATCTTCGCCTCGAATTTTCCAAAGCTGCCGTTGAACTTCGCACCCTGGAATGTGCCGCTGAAGCCCAGCGTGCTGCCATTTTGGACTTTATATTCGGCCGCCAGGGCATGCCCGCATATCGCGAACAGAGCAAACATAAAAAACATGGATTTCATGGGCGGTCTCCGTTTTGTCGCGCACGCAGGCGCGTGAACGGCAGCATACGCAACAAGGTGTTGTCGCGCTCGAACCAATGGTGAATGAGGGCGCCGGCAATATGGCCGCTGAGCACGATGCACAACGCCCAGAACAGAGTCTGATGTCCGAGCAAGGCCAGTTCGCTCAGCGTTTCGTTCTTTTCCATCAGTGCGGGCAGATTGAACAGCTTGAACCATTGCAGTGGGTTGCCCTTGGCCGAGTTGTAGAGCCAGCCGCTCAGCGGGATCGCCAGCATCAGCAGATACAGGACTGCCTGTGTCACGTGTGCGGCGAGTCTCTGCCAGCGCGGCATCGGCTCATCACGTGGCCGCCGATCGAGCAATCGCCAGCTCACGCGCACGACGAGCAACGCAAGCACGGTCAGCCCAATCGACTTGTGAATGGCAAAAATGTTGAGCTTGGTCATGCCTCGCGACATGTCGACCATGATCAGCCCAACCACGCCATTGCCGAGAATGGCCAAGGCCATCAGCCAATGCAGCCACTGGATAATGCTGCTCCAGCGATCGTCAGTGCTCTTCAGAGCCATCGGCTTTGTTCTCCTTTTGACTGCTGCGGATACCTTCGACCTCGATGCGCAGCTCGACCGGGCCGGCCACGACATCGCGAAATGTCTTCATGCCGAACTCAAATCGATCCAGCGTGGTTGTCGCGGTGAAGCCAGCCTTGGTCTTGAACGCGTAGGGATCAGTACCTTCGCGGTTGAAGGTGACATCGAGATCGACATCGCGACGGATTCCGCGCAACCAGAGTTCGCCATGCAGGATGCCGGTGTGGGTGGTTTTCTTCTCCAAGGATTTGCCGATGAAGTGCGCGGTGGGCGACTTGCCGGTATCGAGGAATGCACTCTCGGCGACCTTTCTCGTCCAGCCGGCATCGCCCATGTCGAGCGACGTCATGTCGATGACGATGTCGGCACGCGCCGTGGTCCAATCCTCCGCATCGAACACGAACCAGCCTTGCTTGACCTTGAGTCGACCAATGCCGTGCGAGAAGCCGAGATGGTCGGCGAAGAAGACAATCTGGGTATGCACGGGATCGAGCACCCAGGTCTGCGCACCGCGCGCATGTGCGTTCCCACTGATGGCTGAGGTTGCCAGCAGGAGCAGGGGCAGGAATGTCGAGATCGGGTGCCGCATGCGTGGAGCTTGGCAAAACCACGCGGCCATGGCCAGCCGCCCGGCGTAAAGGGACTGTCTCTGCGGAACGATCAATTGCCCTCATCCGCTTCGGAGTCGCGGTTGCGCAGGCTGTCCAGGACCACACGCGCCACGCGCTCGACACGCTCCCGACTCGGCTCGGTGAGCAGATTGCGCATTGCAGACTCGGCTTCTACCTGATCAAGACGTGCATGCTCGGCGAGAGTCAGCGAGATGGCCCGTCCAAGTGAATCGAACGCCAGGCCATAGGCGATCGCATGCAACACACCGCCGCCGAGGGTGCCGAGGCCCGGGAATGCCTTCAGCGCATTGCCGGCAATCGCCAGGACAATGGCAGTGGTGTTGCGCAAGGTCAGACCGAGCCGGGCAAGCAGGTTCTCGATATCGAGTTCACGCACGGGCACATCGTGGATGCGCGCGAGTTCGCGCACCATTGCGGTGCCGAGCGCGCCCTGGATAATGATGTCGCTGCCCGGTGCCACCGCGGCCATGGCCCCAACCACGGCGCGGCGCGTGTAGCGGCTGACCGTCAATTCGGATTCGCGCCCGGCAACGTCGCGCGCGAGGTGCTGGCTGCGCAGATCGACACTGGCGAGCACAGCCGCTTCGCGACTTGATTCCAATGCCGCTGCGCCACCCGAAGTGACTTCCATCAAGGCGGCAAGCAGGCCGTCGACTTCGGCATGGCGCTCGCGCGTGACTTGTTCGATGCGACCATCAGCCAGACGACGATCGAAGCGTTCGCTGCCGCCCGCGCTGATGCCGACGACCGCGCGACAAAGGCCGGTGTATCTTTTGGCAAACCTACCAAGCAAGGCCGTGCGCTCAGCCTCGTCGAACAAATCAACCTTGTTCAGAGTCAGCAACAGTGGCTTGCCGAAGCCAGCCAGCCAGCGCAGCTCGGCATCCTGGGCGCGGGTCAGATCCGAGGACACCACATAGATCACCGCATGCGCCCGCAGCGCCTCGTCGCGGGCCAACTGCTCGCGCTGCTGGCCGGAAACCTCGCCGGTTCCGGGCATGTCCGCCAGCATCAATTCGCGTCCGTCGGGGAGACTTCCCTGGAAATTCCTGACCCAACGCGTGGTGCCGCCGATCACATCAACTTCGGGAGTCGCCTCCACCGCCAGGCTGCGGATCAGGCTTGATTTACCGGTACTGATCTCGCCGAAAACAGCCACATGACATTCGCCGCTCAGGCGGCGGCGATCGAGTTCGATCAATTCCTGTTCGAGGCTCGCCACATCGGCGTTGCGTGCAGACAGGTCTGCGACCCGGGTTTCGATGGCTTGACGATCCGGGATGACGGCCTTGTTGCGCGGCCCCGAGCGTCGCGCCGACGGACGCCATAACTTCCAAGACAGCCAGGCCAGTCCGGCAAATGCAGCCGCGACCAGCACAATCAGCGGAACGCGCACGAGCAGGGGCAGCGCGAGCAGACGTTCGTGGAATTCGAGCAGGCCATTGATCATGCCGATCGCCAGCCAGATGAAGACGATCACGGCTACCGCGAGCAGGCCGAGCAGGATCAGACGCAGGGGAAGGCGGGATTTCGGCATGTTCCGGATTCTAGGGTAACGCTGATCCAGTGGCACAACTGTCATGGCATTCAGAAGGTTCGCCAGCCGTGCAGCGGGGGAGAAGCGAACGATGGTTGCCTTGGCAAGTTGCGCGGTGCGGCTGGCGGACCTTATGAACGCCACGTTTTTCAATAAAAAGCAATTGGTTAGGCGGCACCTGCCTGCGCGCGTATCCTTCTCGCGCTGCCGTGAAGGACGGCCGCTCCATCTGCATCAGCACGCCGCGACCTGCACGCAGGCAGGTGTCGTGACGATTGCGTCACCAGATCAGCGTTGCCCTGGCGTGCAACCGAATTGCTGGTCGCCCATGCAGATCGCGTGTCAACATCGCCCGGTACCTGGGAGGGGACGGATCA
>JBDTCQ010000323.1:0-6852 GCA_039923515.1 Dokdonella sp. | reverse complement strand
CGATCGAATGGCTGCCAGACTTGACCGGTATCGAATCAATGGGCCTGCAATGGCATTGCCAGACCCACGATTACCCGCAAATCGTGCGCGCACTGCCGAGCTGCGCCTATGTTGCCGCCGGCCAGATCGAGATCACTGCCGTCAAATAGCGGCTCGCGGTTCCCAGTGGCTCGGTGTGGCCGGATACAATAGCGGTTTAACCGACTCCCGATTCCCTCCATGTCCGCTGTCATTCCCGTCATCGCGGCCCGCCACCGCGGCCTCAATCGCGCAGAAATCTGCGACCAGAATTTCGTCGAATTCGTGCGTGACTGGGAGGGTACGGTTCGTCCCGCTCCCGCATTGGATGAGCCTGTCTTGCCAGGCAGCGCCTGCACGGCCGCTGCGTTCCTCGATCTGTTCGAGTCGCAACTGATCTCCCGGCACCTCGATCTGATGGCGCGCGTGCTGCGCGTGCGCAACAAGGTCTTCTACACGATCGGATCAAGTGGCCACGAAGGCAACGCGATGGTTGCACGACTGACCCGGCATACCGATCCGGCCTTCCTGCACTACCGCTCGGGTGCTTTCATGGCCGAGCGCTTCCGCAAGCTGCCGGGCATGGATCCGGTCATGGATTCGGCTCTCTCTTTTGCCGCGAGCAAGGACGATCCAGCCTCGGGTGGCCGGCACAAGGTCTGGGGTTCGAAGCCGCTCTGGGTATTGCCGCAAACCTCGACGATCGCCTCGCATCTGCCCAAGGCACTCGGAACGGCGCTGGCGATCGAGCAGGCGCCACGGCTTGGCCACAGGTTGCCGATTCCGGCGGATTCCATCGCCATTTGCTCGTTCGGCGATGCCTCGTCCAACCATGCAACGGCGCAGACTTCGTTCAACGCGGCCGCCTGGACCGCCTACCAGAAACTGCCGGCTCCGGTTTTGTTTGTCTGCGAGGACAACGGCATCGGCATCTCGGTGAAGACGCCGGGTGGCTGGATCGAGCGCAATTTCAGCCAGCGTCCCGATCTCGATTATTTCCAGGCTGACGGACTCGATCTCGCCAGTGGCTATGCCGATGTCGAGCGCGCCGTCGAGCATTGCCGGCGCAAACGCCGTCCAACCTTCCTGCACCTGCGCACCACACGGATCATGGGCCATGCCGGCACCGACTTCGAAATCGAGTGGCGCAGCATCGATGAACTGGTCCGCGTTGAAGCAGGCGATCCGCTGCTACGTACGGCGGCCATTGCGCTTGAATCCGGTTTGCTCGGCAAGGATGAGCTGCTGGCCCGCTACGAGGCGGTCCGTGCGCGATGCTTTGATGCGGCTGATGAGGCTGACCGCCGACCCAAGCTGGAGAAGCTCGCCGAGATCGTCGCCCCGCTGGCACCGTACACGCCCGCAGCGGTGAAGGCCGAGGCCGAGCGCATCGACTACGCGGCGAAGCGCCTCGAAGTGTTCGGCGGCGAACAGAAATTGCCGGAAAACCTGCCGCCACGACACCTCGCGATCCAGATCAACCAGGCCTTGCACGATTTGTTCTGCAAGTATCCAGAATCCCTGATGTTTGGCGAGGACATTGCCCAGAAGGGTGGCGTCTACACGGTAACCAAGGGGATGCACAAGGCGTTCGGCAACAAGCGCGTTTTCAATACCCTGCTCGATGAGACGATCATCCTAGGTCTCGCCCAGGGTTACGCGAACATGGGACTATTGCCGATTCCGGAGATCCAGTACCTCGCTTATTTCCACAACGCCTGCGACCAGATCCGCGGCGAAGCGGCCTCCCTGCAATTCTTCTCGAACGACCAGTACCGCAATCCGATGGTTGTGCGGATTGCAGGGCTTGGTTATCAGAAGGGTTTTGGTGGGCACTTTCACAACGATAACTCGATGACTGCCCTGCGCGACATCCCGGGTCTGGTGGTCGGTTGCCCGAGCCGTGGTGATGATGCCGCGGCCATGCTGCGCACCCTGGCGGCGCTGGCCAAGGTCGACGGTCGGGTCAGCGTGTTCCTCGAACCGATCGCGCTCTACATGACCAAGGATCTGCACGAAGCCGGTGACAGCCAGTGGCTGTTTCCGTATCCCGCGCCCGATCAGGCGATGACGCTGGGCGAGGGCCGCGTGTATGCGGCCCAGGCACAGGATCTGGTCATCTTCAGCTACGGCAACGGTGTGCCAATGAGCCTGCGTGCTGCGCGTGCGATCGAGGCCACGCATGGCTGGAAGGTCCGCGTGGTCGACCTGCGCTGGCTGGTGCCGTTGAACGAAGGTTTCATCGCCGAACAGGCAAAGACGGCCAAGCGTATTCTGGTCGTCGACGAGGGGCGTCACTCGGCCGGAGTGGGCGAGGGCGTGATCACGGCGATTGTCGAGGCCGGTTGCGGCGCGACGCCCCTGCAGCGCGTGGTCGGGGCCGATACCTATACACCGCTGGCCGGAGCGGCTCTGGCCGTGCTGCCTGCCGACGCCGATATCGTTGCCGCAGCGGCGAATCTGGAGCCGATTCGCTGAATGTCCTATCATCCGAAGCAATGACGTCCAATTCCACACTGACCATTCTTTTCGCCGATGTCTCGGGCAGCACCAAGCTGTTCGAGTTGCGTGGCAATGTCGCGGCCCGCGACATCATCGCGGCCGTGCTCGATGCCCTGATCGAAGTCGCGCATCGGCATGGCGGCAAGCTGATCAAGACGATCGGCGACGAGATCATGTGCACGTTCCCGAGTGCCGTGCAGGGCTTGCTCGCCTCGACCGACATGCAGCGCCGGATGAAGTCCGACATGGCCTTCCTCCAGGACAACATCGGTATCCGCGTCGGCCTGCACCATGGCGAAGCGCTGGTCGAAGAGAACGTCGTTTTCGGCGATGCAGTCAATGTCGCGGCGCGCATGGCTGCGATCGCCAAGCGCGACCAGATCGTGGCGACTTCAAGCACCGCACTGAATATCACCAATGCGGCCGGCATCCGCGTGCGTTCGATCGGCACTGCCCGGGTGGCTGGCAAACTGCTGCCGATCGAGATCGTCGATGTCATGTGGCAGGAAGATGTATCGCATGTCACCACAGTGCAGCGCGTTGTCCAGTTCACCAAGAACAAGCGTGTGGTTCTCAAGCTGAGTTTCTTCGATCGCGAATTCCAGATTGATGAACTATCCGATCCATTCACGCTAGGCCGAGAAGAAGGCCATAGCCTGACCATCGAGTCCGACTGGGTCTCACGCGATCACGCCATGATCGAATGGAAGAAAGGCCACTTCATCCTGTCCGATCGCTCGACCAATGGTTCGTGGGTCAAGATCGGCAACGAGGAGCTGCTGGTCCATCGAGATGCTTATCCCCTGCGCCGCAGCGGCACGATCAGCCTCGGCCAGTCTCACGCCGCCGAAAACGTCAATCTGGTGCATTTCGAGTGTGGGGAGGCGTGAGTTTCCGGGAATAGGGAATGGAGAGTCGGGAATAGGGAAAGAAGCTTCGAGCTTCCTACAGAATCTGCTCGCCGCTCTACCTGACTCCCTATTCTCGATTCTCCCTTCCCGGCTCCATCAATCAAACCCATTCTTGAACAACGCGTCGTAATTCGTTGGGGGAAGGTCGGGACCTTGGAAGACGCCCATCGGCGTGTAGCCGGAATAGCCGGGGAATGTGTAGTAGATGTTTGGGTTGCCCATGCGCCGGATCAGCGCTTCGGACATGATGCGGCGGTAGTCGGTGGTCACGGCGACATCGGTGCCTTCATAGAGCTGCTCATTGGCGAGCCCCGGGAATGTTCCGTAGATCTGGCCGCCATTGACCGAGCCGCCCAGCGCGATCATCACGTTGGCGTAGCCATGGTCGGTACCGCCATCGGCGTTTTCCTGCACGCGACGGCCAAACTCGCTGACCACAATTACACTGGTGCGTAGCATGAGATTGCCCGGGGCACTGGCCAGATCGGTGTAGAACGCGCTGAGCCCCTGCGACAGGCTCTCGACCTGATTGCCGAAATAGTCGTAGGTATTGGCCGGATTGCCCTGACCGACGTGCGTATCCCAACCATTCAGATCGATTGTTGCCACGCGCATACCGAGATTGCTCTTGATCAACTGGGCGACGTTGCGCAGCTGGTCGCCAAAGCTCTGGTTTGATCCCAGTGTGTAGTTGGCTCCACCCGTTGGCTGGTATCCACCCGGATTGCTCGACGCGTTGTACAGGCCAAAGTTGATCGGACGCAGCAAGTCGAGCGAGGCCATGGTTTCCTTGCCGGCGCTTTCGAGTTGGGTCGCATTGCTGTTCCACAATGCATGCATCTTGGAAACTGCGCCGACCAGACCATTGGCCGAATTGTCCTCCTGCCACGACCAGTGGAATCCATCGAGGCGATAATCCGACGCGCTGTTCATCGTGATCGCGTCCGATGAACCGAGCAGGCTGGCGGCGGTGATATTGCCCAGCGAAGTCGCCGGCAGTGGCACCACGGCCGGAAGCCCACCACTGGCCAGATGCCGGGTCAGCCAACCGATGTTGTTGCCGGTGCCACCACCGAAACCGAATTCGAGATTGGCCTGGGCATCGAAATGACTGCGGATGACTGGATTCGGCTGGGCCTGACCCGCGGCCACGATAAACGCCAGCCGGTTCTGGTTGAACAAGGTGCGCAGGCCGCTGGCGCGTGGATGCAGGGCCCAGGTCGTGCCGTTGAGGGCAAGCGCGGCACCTGTGCCTGTGGTTGGTATTCCTGTGCCGCCCTGTGCTGCATTCTTGCGAGCGGAATCGTAGTCCGCGCGGTAGGGGCTGCCAGCGCCGGGTGGCAACAAGCTGAGCCCATCCATCGCGCCGCGCAGGAAGACCACGACCAAGGTGTCGTTGGTCGCCGCGGTTGGCGCGTAGTCGGGTGGTGCGAAGTAGGCGAGGGCGTTGCTGCTGGCTCCGGCGGCGAGCGTTGCCACCGTGCAGCCCTTGATGAAATCACGTCGATCGATATGGGTCATGGCGGTGCTCCTCAGCGGCGCAGGAATTCGGGACTGCACAGAATCAGGCCGATCGCGGTGCGCAGGCGGGCGATCGTGTAGTGCTTGGAAAGATTGCTGAGGTTCCACGTGCCGGTATGCGACGGGTGACCGTTGTCGGTGCCGTCGGTGGTCAGATCGAGCGCGACAGTGGCGGCGACGTTCTGCCGCAAGAAATCAAGGGCTACCGTGTAGATCGGTTCCGGGCGGTAGCCGAGGATGCGATCGCACCAGTAGCCGATGATGTTGGCCGATGTCCGCAGGTTTGCCGCGAATGCGCCGAGCGTCTGAGATTGCACATCGATCAGGAAGGCATACGCGTTGTTGTAGCTCTCGGTCTGATGCATCTCGAGCAGGCGCGGCAACATTTTCAACGTCATCCCAAGTGCGCCGGTGCTTGACCAGGCGATTGGATCATCCGGATAACCGTTCGGCGCTGGCCAGTAGAACAACTTGTGCCCGGCCGCCTGCAGCCGCCCCATGAATTCCTCGGTGGGCGTGTAGATGGTGTTGTTGTAGTCGGGCTTCGGCGTGAAGTCGGCGCCGGTTCCACGCAGCGCACTGACTGCACTGAGCGCGGGCCGCTTCATGCCGGTGCCCCAGCCGCTCTTGAACTCGCTGGATTGCAGGATCACCTGCAGCACCTGCGCGATCTGGTCGCTGGCCTGCCAGGCCTGACTAAACGTGGCCGCCGCGCTGTCGATCAAGGCCGTCGACGGATTGCTGCCGACAAAGCGGCGGCAGATCTTCGCGGCGACATGCCGCGCCGTGCGTGGATGCCGGGCCAGCATGTCGAACAACTTCACGCCGTCGGCCTGGCCCTGCGAGGCTTGAAAATTGCGGGCAAGAATCCGCTTGATGCCCTGATCGTGGACGGTCGCGTTGTAGGCAAACCCGCCCAGCGGTACGCCATTGACCGTGCCATACGGCCAGTTCGCACCCGAGATTGTCCAGCCAGTCAATGCGCGAGCTGTTTCATAGACATCGTCATCCACGTATTTGAGGCGCTCCTTCTTGCCATCCGGAGCAGTCCAGTTGCCGAGAAGAACCAGGTTTTCAGCACTGTCCGGATCCTGCACGATGCCGCCGTAGTTCTCGGCACCCATGGTGTGCAGCTCGAAAAGTTCGCGCGCGTAGTTCTCGTTCGGATGCGCTGCCTCGCTCGAATACAGATCGAGCATGTACATCATCGAGGCTGACATGCCGACTTCCTGCAGCATCGTGCGGAAGTTGCCGAACACGTAGGGCCGGATCGCCAGCCGATCGAACGCCGGAAACATCGGGCCACCGTCGTAATCCCAGCCGAATACGCTGAAATGGTCGTGCCAGAAATCAACCATCACCTCGAACAACTGGCGTTTGCTGTAGGTCTGCCGAATGACTGTCATGCATTCGGTTTCGGCGATCGGCTTCATGCGCAGCGAATAGTCGTTGGTCACCGCGTGGTGATCATTCCAGAGTTGGTTCGGCGACTTGTTCAAGGTGACAAAACCGGCACCAGAAACCCGCGCATCGCAGGCACTGTCATTGATGCCAGCAGGATTGAGCTGGCGATTGATCCAAGACGTCCAGCGTGTGTCGTCAGTGCCGCCGGGAAGCGCGTTGAAATCAACTTCCTCCTGTATCGAATAGCCAAACGTGCACCGCGTCAGCCAGCGCACCGGCGCCGGTGGAAAGCTCAGCGCATCAGGGCTCTGTGGCAGATCTTTCTCGCGAAAGCCATCGCGCCCCGGGCGGCGCAGCGAGAGTCCGCTATCGACATCCTCGATTCCCGCACTGCTGAACAAGGCGCTAAACAGGCGTCGGCGTGATGCGACAAAGGCGGTACTGGCAGAGGCTGCGGCCATGGTTTTTGGCTCCGTTGCTAGGTTGACGACCAACC
>JBDTCQ010000322.1:0-11070 GCA_039923515.1 Dokdonella sp. | reverse complement strand
CTCAACAGCCTCGCCTTCATCGAATTACTGACCAGCGAAGTCACCAACACGGCAGGTCGGCTTTCGGCCAAATACGCAATTGCGGGCACGCTATCCGCGCCACGTCTGGACGGCGCCTTGACCGTCGATGGCTTCGCCGCGGAAGTGCCCGCCGCAGGACTCAAGCTCAAGGATGGCAAATTCAGCCTGCGCGCGGCCGACGCGCAACGCTATGTGCTGGATGGCACGATCAGTTCAGGCAAGGGCAATCTGGTCATCTCCGGCGAAGGTGGACTGGGCACCGACGAGCCGATGAAGATCAACATCAAGGGTGAAGACTTCCTCGCCGCGGATATTCCCGCCGCGCGCGTGGTGGTCAGCCCCGATCTGGCCATCGAGCGCAGCGCCGAGGGCATTCTCGTTACCGGCAAGCTGACCCTGCCTTCAGCCGATATTGATCTGGCCAAGTTGCCCGGCGGTGGCGCGAGCGCAATCTCGCCGGATGTCGTCATTGTCGATGCCGATCAAGCCGAACTTGGAAAATCCTTGCCGGTCACGGCCACGGTGACAGTGACTTTGGGCGACAAGGTCAAGCTCGCCGGTTTTGGTTTCGATGGCAGCCTCAGCGGCAACCTGATCGTCATCGAGCGCCCCGGCCGCGCCACAATCGGCAATGGCACGCTGAACGCCGGCGGCACCTACAAGGCCTACGGACAGGATCTGAAGATCGAGACCGGCCGCATCCTTTTCGCCAGCACGCCAATCGACAATCCCGGCATCGACCTGCGCGCGACCCGCACGATCAAGTCGGCCAATGTGACGGCCGGACTGCTCGTGCGCGGCACTGCACAGATTCCGGTGCTGACCGTGTTCGCGGATCCATCCATGGAGCAATCCGAGGCACTTTCGTATCTGGTTACGGGCAAGCCGTTGTCTTCGCTGAAGAGTGGCGAAGGCGACATGCTCGGCACCGCCGCGCGCGCACTTGGCACAGCGGGCGGTGATCTGCTGGCCAAGAGCATCGGCAGCAAGATGGGCATCGATGACATCGGTGTGGCCGACAACGATGCGCTCGGTGGCGCGGCGTTCACGGTCGGCAAGTACCTTTCACCTAAACTGTATTTGAGCTACGGCGTGGGAGTGTTCGATCCGGGCGAAGTGGTCACCTTGCGCTATCTGTTCAGCGCACGCTGGAACTTCGAGGCACAGAACGCGACCACCGGCAGCCGCGCAGGCATCAACTATCGTTTCGAGAAATAGTCGCACTCCGATTATCATGCCGGCATGAATGAACGTGCCGAACACCTCAAGCGCCTGCTCGCCCTCGAAGCCCATGTCGAAGGCGGGCACTACCGGCGCATCTACGAATCCACCAGCAGCGTTGCCTTTGGCGACGAACAGCGCAAGCGCGCGATGGCGACGTCGATCTACTACCTGCTGCGCGCCGGCGAAATCAGTCAATGGCATCGCATCGATGCCGATGAGATCTGGCACTGGTACGAAGGCGAACCCATCGAAATGCTGCGCTTCGATCCACGCGGGCAACAACTGACCCGGCATCGGCTGGGCCCGGTCAGCAGCGATTCCGCGCCGGTTTTTGTCGTACCTGCCGGTTGCTGGCAGGCAGCACGTCCGCTGGGCGAGTACGCCCTGGTCGGCTGCACGGTTGCGCCCGGTTACGAATGGCGCGGCTTCAGCACGCTTGCCGCTGAAAGCGAAGTCACCGACATGCTTCGCGCGCTTGATCCCGATCTGCTCGCATTGACGTGAGCGGATCCATCGATCCCGGCTGCATGCGGCACCGGCGCCCGCACAATCGCGCGAGTGCGTGAAGTGGGCGCCAAGGCACTCCCCTCGCGGAAGTGATCAAATCCGGCGTTGTCTGCGCAGAGCCTCAACGCATCGAGCGACATTTGCCATGCTCAACATGTTTTTTAACTGCAGCCAGAGCCGCCTGCGCAGCCCAACTGCCGAGCAGGTGTTTGCAAACTGGCCCGGGGTGACAACGGCGTCGGCAGGCATCAACCAGGGCGCCGACACGCCTTTGTCTGCCGAATTGCTCGACTGGGCCGATCTCGTATTCGTCATGGAACCAGTCCACCGGCGCAAGATTGCGGCGAAGTTCCGTACTCATCTCCGTGGCACCCGGCTGATCTGCCTTGGAATCCCCGATGAGTATGAGTACATGGATCCCGGACTGATCAAAGTACTCGAGCAAAGGGTTGTCTCGTACCTTCCCCAAAATCTTTAGAGATGTGGTTTGCGCGGCAGTTGTTCAGCGCGAGTCAAGCGCGATCGTGTCATCACTGACATCCACGCATACCAGTGCATGACTCGGCTGCCTTGCGTATCGGCAAGGGCTCCACGATGGAGCGCCTGCATTTCCTTTTCGAGGAGACATCATGGCAACGAAGAAGACCACCAGGAAGAGCCCGATCAGCGCGAAGAAAAAGACCGCGGCGAAGAAGGCAACGGGCAAGAAAACGACTGCTGCGAAAGCCGCGAGTAGAAAGCCAGTCAAGAAGACCACAACGAAGAATCCGATAGCAAAGAAGAAAGCTTTTGTGTCCAAAGCCGTGGGCAAGAAGTCCGTGGCGAAGAAGGTCGTGGCGAACAAGGCTGTTGCGAAGAAGCCTGCGACAAAGAAGAAGACAGCCGTCAAGAAGATCGCAAAAGCACCGGCAGCAGGCAGAAAAGCGGTGAAGAAAACTGTCAGCAAGAAAACGTCAGCGAAGAAAGTCTCGACAAAAACCAAGGTCAAAACCCCAGCCGCCCAGAAAGCAACGGCGCGTAAGACCCCTTCTCGCAAGCTGGCAGCGAAGAAGCCGGTGGCGACCAAGAAATCCGCCAGCAAGAAGGCCGTGAAAAAATCGCCGACTCGGAAAGCGCCCGTCTCCGTCAAGAAATCGGTCAACAAGCCAAAGCCAGTAGGCAAGTCCGCGATCACGCAAAAGAAATCGATCACCAAAAAAGGGACTCGCTCACCCAAGAAGGTTTTTACTCCCGAGCAAGCGGCCGAACAGATGCGCGCTCTACTGGAGGCCAAGAACGAACGGGTGCGTCAGGGGCCAAGCTGGCCTGCGGCGAACGCGCATACAGGCCATATCGATAGCTCGGTCGAATCCATCCATGATGCGCACGACGCCACCACCCATCCTGTCGATCCTCACTCCAACCTCGGAGTGGCAGGTATGCACGGGCGCGGCAACCAGGGAAAACGCGGGCAGAGCTGAAAACGCTCTTTTTTCCAGGTAACTCAAAAGCGCGGCCAAACAGTCCGCGCTTTTCCGCTTCAGCCTTCTGGAGTTGTCAGCGCTCCTCGTCGTCAACGACCTCGAGTGCGGCACCTTGATCGCGCGCGCACGCCTCGGCAACTTCCAACGCTCGCCGAATGACCGTGTCATTACCCGCCTCGACCCGGATCAGGTGCGTACCGGGGCCCATGTCGTCGGTCAAACCGGCTGAGCTGGAATCGGGGTCATCCATGTGCGGCATCAGGTCGGCGATTTCCTCAACCGACTCGATGCCTTCGAGTGAGCCAATCAGGTTGATCATTGCGCTGGCAGCGTCCTCACCAGCGGTGAGTCGAAGATTGAGTTCGGGCATGTCGGATACCTCATCAGGGGATTCGTGAGTAGAACCGATGCCACCCCAATCCAGCCCAAACGACAGTGGGAATCCGTCCACGATGCTGCCTGGTTGGCCTGAGCAAATCTCGGCGCAGCAAGATCGAAGAATCATTTCAACAAGGTTTTTGCGGAAGGAGGAAACGATCGACAGCGGCCACTCTGACTGAAGCTCCAATCAGAAGGAGACGAAATAAACCGATCACGTTTCCCCGCCAGACAACCCAGCGAAACATCAGAGCCGACCGGCGGCCGCGTCACCGAACAAGCGCTTGAGCGGGGTAATGTGGTTGGCCATGCCGAGGGCGAGCCCACGCAGGCCGGCGATCGCCGTGGAGTCAGAATCAAACGTGCTTTCGATCAAGCTGAAGCTGTTCGCTGCCAGCGTGTTTTCGCTGCGCCGCTCGCGCTCGTAGCGACGCAGCACGTGGGCGGCGCCATGATCACTGTTGCGTGATCGCGCGCGTTGCAATTGTTCGCGCAGGTTGCGCACATCGCGCAAGCCGAGATTGAGGCCCTGCCCGGCCAGCGGATGCACGGCATGGGCGGCATCGCCGAGCAACACGCAACGACCGGCCACATAACGCTCGGCCAGACGCATGCGCAGCGGAAAGGCGTGCCGTTGCGTTGTCGAAGTGATCGCGCCAAGGCGGAAATCCAGCGCGCAACCCAGCTCGGCACAGAACGCCGCATCATCGAGCGCGAGCAGTCGGGTCGCTTCATCGTTCTGCAGCGACCACACGATCGAACTGCGCCCATCATTCAGCGGCAGGAAGGCAAGCGGTCCGCCGGGCTGGAAGCGTTGCCAAGCTGTCGACTCATGCGCGCGCTCGGTGCCGACATGGGCGACGATCGCGCGTTGGCCATAATCGCGATCACGCGTGCCGATGCCGAGGTGCTGGCGAATCGGCGAGTTCGCGCCATCCGCTGCGATCAACAGACGTGAACGCAGGCGCGTGCCGTCGGCCAGATTCACGACCACGCCGTCAGCCTCGTTCTCCACGGTGGTGACTTCGGTCGGACAGCGCAAGGACAACGCTTTGCCCTCGTCGACAGCTTTGACCAGTGCACGCCACAGTAGATGTTGGAGCAGCCGGTTTTCGATAATCCAGCCCAGCGCTGCCTCACCGCGATCGGCCGAATCGAATTCAAGCTGACCCGGCGCCAGCGCATCCCAGACATGCATGCGCTGATAGGGGCTGGCACGCGCAGCAAGCACATCGGGCCAGAGGCCAAGATCCTCGAACAAGGCCACCGCATCGGCGGCCAGCGCAACCACGCGCGCATCGACTTCGTCTTCGACACGCCATGCCGGTGGGGGACGGGCCTCGATCAAGGCGACATCGAAACCATCGCGAACCAGCGCCAGGGCCATCGTCGATCCCGCGATGCCAGCACCGACCACGATCACATCCAGTTCGCCACGACGATTCATTACGTTAATCCCAGTTGTGAGACATCTCCTCGGAAGCCCATGCCGCGCAGCGCAACGCGACGCTTGAGTGGTGCCACGCGATCCAGCACGCTGAATCCGAGGGAGCGCAGCACTCGCACAGGCGGAGATTCATTGCCCATCAGACGCACCAGATCATCGCTGAACGAAGTGGTCGCCTCACGATCAGGCGTGCGCCGCTCAACGTAGCGTGCGAGCAACTCCGCACTGCCCGGATCCGCGTCGCCATGTTTCGCCTCGATCAACAATTCGGACAAACTCAGTGCATCGCGCAAGCCGAGGTTGAAGCCTTGCGCGCCGAGCGGATGCACGGTCTGCGCGGCATTGCCGACCAGCGCCATGCGCGGCGCAGTCAGCGCATCGGCCAGCTGGCGCGCGAGCGGATAAGGCTTGCGCTGGCCCGGCCGACTCAGTCTTCCGGCGCGATAGCCGAAGCGCTCATGCACGAAGGCAATGAAGGCCGCGTCATCGAGTGAGGCGACGCGTTCAGCGTCTTCGCTGGCGACCGTCAGCACGAGTCCACCGAGATGACGACCGCGTGGCAACAAGGCAACCGGCCCGCTATCGGTGAAGCGTTCAAATGCTCCACCATCAAGAGCGCGCTCGGTGGTCACGGTGGTGACGATGGCGCTCTGCGCATAATCGGTGCGCTGCACGCCGATGCCGAAATGCTCGCGTACAAAGGATCCGGTTCCATCCGCACCAACCAGTAAGCGCGTCGACAGGCGACGCTCGGCATCACCCTCACGCACGCAAAGATCGATCGCGTCCGAACGGCTTTCAATCGCGGTCAGTTTTGCCGGCGCAATCCGCGTCAAGCCATGACATTCATCAAGTCGATGCAGCAGAGCGTTGCCAAGCTCTCGCGCCGGCAACACCGCACCAAAAGTTGGCAAGCCGAGCTTGGCCGCATCCAGTTTCACCGTGCCGAAATCACCGCGCCGGCTGATCTGGATGCGTTCGATCGGAGCCGCCTGATTCGTCGTATGCGCCCACACGCCCAGCGCTTCGAGCGCATTAATGCTGGCCCGCGCCAGGGCAAGATTGCGCTCGTCATAACTGGGCTGCTCGGAAACCTTGGGTAGCGCCGCCTCGATCAAGGCAACCCGAAAGCCGCACCCCTCCAGCGCAATCGCCAGACTCGAACCCACCAGTCCGCCACCGACAATGGCGATATCGTGCATCTCGTTCATCCTCCCATGATAAAGGCTGGCGCGGCGATTTCATGATGTCGCGGCAATTCGCCGTGTCCGGATCTTGACTGCGTTACCGCTCCCCAGCGCATCAGGACGGGTTTTCTCGTCGGATTTGCAAGATTTTGCAGACGCCATGTCCCCTCGACACCCGATAATGCGTTCGCCTCTCGGCAACCTCACAAAATCGGGAATTCAGCATGCTCGTGCGTCTCCACTTTCTTGCCGCCCTGCTTGCATTGGCCGGAGCGTTCGCGCCGCCAGCCCTCGCCAGCGATTTTGACATCGACACCAGCTTCGGCCTCACCCAGGGCACGCCAGGCTGGCGGCGCAGCTATGCCGGCAGCGGCAGTACCGATGAACGGATCGTCGCCGCCGCGCGCGCTCCGGACGGCGGCTATGTGCTCGCCGGCTGGAGACCCGGGGGCGCAGCCGGTGTATCGATCTTTCTGGCCAAGTTCCGTCCGGACGGCAGTTACGACTCTGCATTTGGCAATAGCGCAGCTACAGGCAATGCCGGCGTGGGTCGCG
Source organism: Dokdonella sp. (assembly GCA_039923515.1). Taxonomy (GTDB): domain Bacteria; phylum Pseudomonadota; class Gammaproteobacteria; order Xanthomonadales; family Rhodanobacteraceae; genus Dokdonella. The sequence goes on along the minus strand of JBDTCQ010000322.1, from coordinate 4,288 downwards.
TATTGAAGGATGCCTATCTGAGCTCCGTCACGGACATGACAATCGACTCCCAAGGTCGCATCATCGTCATCGGCAGCACGCCCGGCGCGATCGGCGAGTCCGATTTCGGCGTGGTTCGTTTCAAACCGGATGGAACCGACGACACCAGCTTCGCCGGCGATGGCGGCACCAGCATCGCGTTCGACGCTGACGCAACGCACTATCGAACGATTGATATTCCCTATGGTGTAACAAGCAGCGCAGATGGCTCGATTTTTGTCGCTGGCACGGTGCAGGAATTCATAGCCGGCGTTGCGACGACCGTGGTTGGAGTAGCGAAGCTGACACCGGCTGGCATAGTCGACTACAGTTTTTACAATTCCGGCGTCCTCCCGGCCGGACTTCGTGAATTCTGCCGCACGGGCTGCAACAACGTGACCTCCGTCGCGCGCATTCTCTACGATCCCGCCAAAGATCTCCTCGTCATGGGCGGTGACTACACTGCGGCGCCCAACGACACGGACTGGTTTCTGATTACGTTGAACCTTTCTACACAAACCGTCGTAGCTTCCACACACGTGATTGACTTCGGTGGCAACAGCGGATATCAACTCGCAAGCATGACGAGCTTGGCGATGCAGCCGGACGGCAAGATTGTTGCAACCGGCTATGCATTTACCGCTTCTTTCATAAACACAGCGGTCGTTTTGCGCCGCCTCTCCAGCGTCGGCAGCGAGGACACCAGCTTCGGCAACATCTCCGGTCGCGGCCTTTATGTCGGAAATGGCAGTGATGGCATCTACAGCGATCTTGTCATTGATTCGCATAACCGGATCATTCTCGCCGGTTTGGCGGGCTCCCCCGTTAAAGGCGCTGTTCTCCGACTGACGCCGCAAGGAGTCATCGACCACTCCTTCAATGGCGGCATCGTCGCCTTGTACGATGCACCGATTTCGAGCCCTTCGTCGACCGCATACAACACCACTTTCAAGCGCATGTTCCTTGACCGAGGGCAGCCCGTGCTCGTCGGTGAGGCCCCCTATTCGTCCATCGATACCAGCGACTTTGATCTCGTCATCACGCGCTTGAAATCCGATCTGATTTTCGCCAACAACTTCGACTGATTGGGTAATGGCGGAGCGCCGCCTGGTTGAAGCCGGGGCGCTCCGCGATGTATTTCCGAGAGCAGCGCGCGGAAAGAACGAACCGATAGTCGGTTGAGCCTCGATACCTCCATGCCTTCTCCTGGTGGAACTTACTCAAAACCGTCGATGAAGATGCCATCGTTGCCGTTGAGGTAGAACTTGCGCGTGCTCTCGATCAGGCCGCTCGATCCATTGCCATTGCCCGAACTGACTTGCCCTTGTGTGCGCAGATAGAAGATGCCGCTCAGCGGCGGAACAAAGCCAATGTGCTGCCATCCGTTGCCGATGCGTTTCATGGTGCCTGTCGGCGCGAAGTTGGCACCATCCAGGGAGAACAGGACTTTCGGCGGCAAGGCCAGTTCAGGCCCTGCGCCGGCGCGCGCCCAGGTGATGGCACTGCCGCCTGCGGTGTAGTCGAGGATATTCAGCGATTGCAGTGCTGCTTGCAGCGTGCTGAGCCGCGCAATGCGGTTGCGCGGTTGACCACCCATGGTGTTGAAGTCGCCTCCCACCACCAGCTTGCCATCGGACTGCAGCGCCAGTGCGATAACAATACCGTCCGCACTCGGGTTGAATTCCGTGTCCACATCGCCATCGGCATTCAATCGCGCAATCCGAAAACGTGTCTGACCACCGATCGAGTTGAAAGCACCGCCCAGCATCAGCGCGCCATTGGGCTGCAGCGCCAGCGTATAGACGGAACCGTCCACATTCGGGTTGAACGTCGCCTCCAATGTACCGTCAGCGTGCAATCGGGCAAGATGGTTTCGCGCCTGACCATCGATTGTGACGAAGGCACCACCTGCCAGCAGCTTGCCATCGGGTTGCAGCGCCAGCGTGAAGACCATAGCGTCCGCACCCGGATTGAATGTGGTATCCAGCGCGCCATCACCATTCAACCGCGCAATGTAGTGTTGCGTCTGACTGTTGATCGCGAAGAACAACCCACCGATTACCAGCTTGCCGTCGGACTGCAGCGCCAGTGCGTAGACCGAACTGTCGGCACTTGGATTGAACGCCGCGTCCAACGTGTCGTCGATATTGAATCGTGCCAGGCGATTGTGTGCCTGACCACCGATCATGGTGAACGCCCCACCCACCACCAGCTTGCCGTCCGGCTGCAACGCCAGTGCCCAGATATCACCGTTCGCATTCGGGTTGAATCCCGTATCCAGGCTGCCGTCGGGATTCAGACGCGCCAAGCGATTGCGGGTCTGGCCATCAACCGTAGTGAACGCACCGCCGAGTACCAGCTTGCCATCGGGCTGCAGCGCCAAGGCATTGACTCGGTCGCTCACGTTCGGATTGAACACCGGGTCCAGCGTTGAATCGGCATTCAGACGCGCCAGACGATTGCGCGCCTGACCTCCAATCGTGGTGAAAGCACCAGCCACCGCCAGCCTTCCATCGGGCTGCACCGCCAGTGCGTAAATCGATCCGTCCGCACTCGGGTTTAACACCGTGTCCAGCGTCCCATCGGTATTCAACCGTGCGATGTGATGACGTACCTGACCAGCGATCTCGCTGAATCTACCACCCACCACCAGCTTGTTGTCGGGCTGAACGGCCAGTGCAAAGACGAGATCATTCGCATCGGGGTTGAACGCCGTATCCAGTGTGTCATCAGCATTGAGGCGGGCAATTGAATGACGCGTCTGGCCGCTGATCTCATGGAAATCACCGCCGATCACCAGCTTTCCATCGGACTGCATACCCAGTGCGATGACGGCACCACTTGCACTCGGATTGAACGCCATGTCGAGCGTGTCATCTGCATTCAGGCGAGCAATCGAATTGCGCGTCTGACCGCCAATCGTGGTGAAGTTGCCGCCGACCACCAGCTTGCCATCAGGTCGCAGCGCGAGTGCCCACACCACATTGTTGGCATCCAGATCGAACGCCATGTCCGGTGTGCCATTGGAATTCAGGCGCGCAATGCGATTGCGCGCCTGCCCACCGATCGTGGTGAAATCACCACCCACCACCAGCTTGCCATCCAGTTGCAGCGCCAGTGCCAAGATTTGATTGTTCGAATCCGGGTCGAACCCCATATCCAACGTGCCATCCGCATTCAACCGCGCAAGGTTATTCCGCGGCTGACCGCCGATTGTGGTGAACCCGCCACCAACGACCAGCTTCCCATCCGGTTGCAGCAGCAGTGCATTGACGGAATAGCTCGCGTTCGGGTTGAACGCGGCGTCCACACTTCCATCGGCATTCAGCCGTGCAATGCCATTGCGCGGACTGGCGCCCACATGGGTAAAGCTGCCGCCCATCACGATACGACCATCCGCTTGCACGACAATTGCATGAACCGCGTTGTTTGCATCGGCCGCCGCAAAGCTGGCATCGATACTGCCATCAACATTCAGACGTGCGAGGCCGATGCGGGGCTGTCCGGCGATCGTGAAGAACTGGCCGCCGACAATCAGCTTTCCATCAGGCTGGATAGCGAATGCCTGCACATCGTGGTCGGCATTCGGATTGAATCCATCGTTGGCGTTCTGCGCGACAGAGATCGCCGGCAGCAGGGCCAAGGCCAACAACAGCAGATAGTGAGGAGCAATCCGACCGAAAAATGAGCCACGTGCGATCGTCATTATGATGAAACCTTCATTTAGTACAAAATAATTGGTTTATCTTAACCTGCTTTTCGGTTAACCAGATCAAATTAAATCTGCGATAAATTTAAGTACATCTTGCAACGGGAATGCCAGCCAAATCGTCTTGCAGCGTCGAAAAGGCAGCAATGACGTGTACTGCGGATCAGCTCCATGACTTTGATGAGCCAACATATCGACTGTCTCCTTTTTCGGGAATGCCCACCTTTTCGGTCGGATAAGGCAAAACGGCGCAGCCCGTATCGATGAAACGTCCCGGCGCTCGTTTCTTGCCAGGCCATTGAGCTTGAAAGTGCAGTGTCGCTGGACTTGCCAGCGCCCGGAGCTTTGCCGGAAGCCCGGCACCGCACATGCGCCGCCCTGTGCATGAATGACTGATGCCACTCCTGGGTGTCAATCCAGGTCTGGCAGAATGCGGGGCATCCATGCCTGAAGACTCAACCGGGGAAGTCCATGCAACGCATTTTTGTTTCACTCATTGTGCTGCTGTGTGCCGCCAACACGCACGCTGCCTCGCCGCTGGAGGCGCATTTCGCCGCCGAT
>JBDTCQ010000321.1:0-21681 GCA_039923515.1 Dokdonella sp. | reverse complement strand
AATCAGGGCGGCATTTTCGTGATCCAGCTTCTCCGCCCTCTCGGGGGTGATTCCGGAAATGCGCAAGGCGAGCGCCTTGGCTTCGGCCTGAGCCTGGGCGCCGCATTTGCTGAGGAAGTGCAAGCTTCTGGAAACCGCCTCATTCAATTCGGAAGGTGAAACTACCTGGTGCAACAGGTTGATGCGGAGCGCTTCGTCAGCATCAAACACCTCGGCGCTGATAAACAGCTTGCGCGCGTGGCGTGGACCGATAGCGGCGACCACATAGGGCGAGATCACGGCCGGCACGAGTCCGAGCTTGGCTTCGCTGAGTGAGAACTTTGCTCCCTCCACACCGATCGCAACATCGCAGCAGGCGATCAGGCCGATGCCGCCGCCATAGGCCGAACCGTTGACCTTGGCGATGGTCGGCTTGGGCAGGAAATTGAGGGTGCGCATGAGTCGGGCGAGGCGCAGGGAATCCTCGCGATTCTCGGCCTCGCTGGCGCCAGCCATCGCGCGCATCCAGTTGGCATCCGCACCGGCGGAAAACGTGCTGCCTTCGCCGCTCAGCACCAGGGCCCAGATCGAGGCGTCGGCGTTGGTCGCCTCAATGGCCGAGGTCAGGTCGGCAATCAAGCGGTCGTCGAATGCGTTGTGCACCGATGGTCGGTTCAGGTTGATCTCGCGAATGCCGTTGCGATCGGTGATGAGGAGGGATTCAGTCATGCCATTGACCTGCTTGAAAGACCTCGATCATAGGGTTTTATGGCGAAACCTGCAGGCGAAAATCGAGGGCGGGACCATCGCTGGAGGGACATGAATGTCATATAATGCGAACCATTCTTATTCGCGGTGGTCTTTTCATGCGGTTGTCCGAACTGCCCCAGGGAAGCGTTGCCGTGGTCCAGGAAGTCGAGAATGTGAGCGATGGAGACCCGATTGCGCGGCGGTTGCGTGATTACGGCTTCGTTCGCGGCGAGCCGGTGCGCCTGGTTGGGCGCGGCCCGATCGGTGCCGATCCCGTGCTCGTGCAAATCGGTTTCACGCGCTTTGCCTTGCGCCGTGCGGAAGCCGCACGCGTGATTGTCGAGACCGCCGCGTGAGCGAAGCGATTGCGAACTTGCGCCTGGCCCTGGTCGGCAATCCAAACTGCGGCAAGACCGCCTTGTTCAACCAGCTCACCGGTGGCCGGCAGAAAGTCGCCAACTACGCCGGGGTCACGGTCGAGCGCAAGGAAGGCCGGTTCAGCGCGCCGTCGGGACGAACCTTCCAGTTGCTCGATCTGCCGGGTGCCTACAGCCTTGAGGCGGCGAGTCCGGATGAGGTGATCACGCGCGATGTCTGCCTCGGCCACTTTCCTGGCGAGCGCGCGCCCGATGCGATTGTCTGCGTAGCCGATGCGACCAATCTGCGCCTGCACCTGCGTTTCGTGCTCGAGGTGCGCCGGCTTGGCCGTCCCATGGTGCTGGCTTTGAACATGATGGACGCGGCGCGCAAGCGTGGCATCACCATAGATGTGCCGAAGCTTGAAGCGGCATTGGGGATTCCGGTTGTCGAGACAATCGCCGTGCGTCGCGGCGGAGCGACGGCCCTGATCGCGCGACTGGATGGCGAATTGCCTCGGGTTGTTGAAGCTGATGTCGGCAACGACCTGCATGCCGAAGTGCGCGCGATGATCGCCGATGCGGTGAGCATGCCGCGACGCACGGCCGCGATTGACGACGCCATCGATCGCGTTGTCCTGCATCCATTGCTTGGGCTGGCGCTTCTGGCGACGATCATGTTCCTGATCTTCCAGGCTGTTTTCTCATGGGCCGAGCCGTTGATGGAAGGTATCGAAGCCGGGGTGGGCGTCCTCGGTGCCTGGGCCGGCGGTTGGCTTGCTTCGATGCCGATGCTGCAGAGCCTGATCGTCGATGGCATTTTTGCCGGCGTCGGCGGCGTGCTCGTGTTCCTGCCGCAAATCCTGATCCTGTTTCTGTTCATCCTTGTGCTGGAGGAATCCGGCTATCTGCCGCGTGCGGCCTTCCTGCTCGATCGGATGATGCTCAAGGCTGGCCTGACCGGGCGCTCGTTTATTCCATTGCTGTCGAGTTTCGCCTGCGCGATTCCCGGCATCATGGCGACGCGCAGCATCCAGGATCCGCGTGATCGCCTGACCACGATCCTGATTGCGCCGTTGATGACCTGTTCGGCACGTTTGCCGGTATACGCGTTGCTGATCGCGGCTTTCATTCCTGATCGCACCGTCGCCGGCATTTTCAATCTTCAGGGCGTTGTGCTGTTCACCCTGTATGTCGCCGGCATCGTCAGCGCGCTCGCCGTGGCTTGGGTGATCAAGATGATTCGACGCGACAAGAGCGAGCATGCCTTGCTCATGGAATTGCCGTCGTATCGCATCCCACATCCGCGCGACATCGCGATTGGTCTGTGGGAGCGTGCCAGCATCTTCCTCAAGCGCGTCGGCGGCATCATTTTGTCGCTGACCATCGTCTTGTGGTTTCTGTCGACTTTTCCGGGTGCTCCGGAAGGTGCCACCGAGCCGGCCATCAATTACAGTTTTGCCGGCATGCTCGGTCACTGGCTGCACGCGTTGTTTGCGCCCATTGGTTTCAACTGGCAGATCTGCATTGCGCTGGTGCCTGGTCTTGCCGCGCGCGAAGTTGCCGTATCGTCGCTGGCCACCGTGTACGCGCTGTCAGGCCATGAGGAAAGCCTGCAGGCCATCGTGGCTTCGCAGTGGTCGATGGCCACGGCTTTCTCGCTGCTGGCCTGGTATGTGTTTGCGCCGATGTGTCTGGCAACCCTGGCCACGGTGCGCCGTGAAACGAACTCCTGGCGGCAAGTCTGGATCATGACTGGTTACCTGTTCGCGCTGGCCTACCTCGCCTCGTTCCTGACCTACCAGATCACCAGGGTCTTGAGCGCATGAGCGCGCAATGGCTGCAGGTGGTGCTGGTCACTGTGATCGTTTCGGTCAGCGCGGTTCTTGCCTTGCGCCATGTTGCACCGGGGCCGTTCCGTTTGTGGCAATCGAGTCTTGCGCGGATGCTTGGGCGGCCGCAACGCAGTGGCTTGCTGCGCGCGATCGGACGCTGGCTGCAGCCGCGTGAAGCGAAGCAGGGTGGCTGCGGCACGGGCCTCGGCTGCTCTAGCTGTGGCGGTTGTGGTTCGGCGAACGCCAAACCAGTCGATTCAATTCCGCTCGAGTTTTCATCGCCGCCGCTGCCGCGGCACTGATCGCTGCCCGGTGTTGATCGTCCGGGATTCTGGAAAGGTTCGCGAAGCGCGTAGACTGCTTTCATGAGCACCTATGAACTGCATCGCGGCACCGAACCCCTCCTGATCAGCTTGCCGCACGATGGCGAGGCAGTTCCGCCAGCCCTCGCCGAACGGCTGACATCGTCGGCGCGCGCTGTGCCCGATACCGATTGGCATGTCTCACGCCTGTACGCATTCGCCCGCGATCTCGGCGCGTCAGTACTGGTGCCGAAACACTCGCGCTATGTGGTCGATCTCAATCGCCCGCCTGATGATGTTTCGCTTTATCCCGGCCAGAACACGACCGGGCTTTGTCCGATCGTGCAGTTCTCCGGTGAGCCGGTCTATCTCGATGGCCAGGAGCCAACAGCCGATGAGATTGCCGAACGGGTGGCGCATTACTGGCAGCCCTACCACGGGGCATTGGGCGCCGAAACCGAGCGCATCCACGCCGAACACGGTCGCTGCGTGCTCTGGGATGCCCACTCGATCCGCAGCATCGTGCCATTCCTTTTTGATGGACAACTGCCGGATTTCAATCTCGGCACAGTCGGCGGCGCCAGCTGCCGATCGTCACTGCGCACGCAACTGGTCGGCGTGCTCGAAGGCCAGGCTGATTTCAGTTTCGTGGTCGACGGCCGCTTCAAAGGCGGCTACATCACCCGCCACTACGGCAGACCGGAACGAGGCATCGACGCAATCCAGCTCGAACTCGCCCAGATCAACTATATGGATGAGGCGAGTTACGCCTACGACAACAAGCGCGCAGCATCCACCCAGGCCTTGATCCATCGCCTGCTTGAAGCGGCTTTGGATGTTGAGTAGTTGCTGCGCAGGGATGCAAGATCGGCTTTTGTCTTATTGGTGGGCGATCTGGATGATCGCTGTTCCCATTGCCTACATCTGGTTTCAGCGCCGAAAGGGAGAAAGCATCTTTCCATGGCGGCAGAATCCCGACAGGTATTCCAATCGGGTTGTGCTTGGGCAGTTGCTGTTTGTCGCGATTGGGCTGGTCTTTATTGCGATTGCGTTGGCGGTCGTCGCACTTTTGTAGCGCCCACCATCGTTGCCCGCAAAGTTGGGTGCCGCCAGCAAGATCAACCTGTGCGCATTCGCGGTTCGGCTTGATTTCCACTCAAACATTCAGTGCGCTACGGATCGTGCCGGTGTCGATCGGTTGGGAGTCTGCTTGCGCGGCAGGAGCCAAGCGAGCAGTCCGATCGCCGGCAGCCAGGCGCAGATCTGATACACCGCTTCGATGCCGATATGGTCGGCGAGTTGGCCGAGTACGGCGGCGCCGATGCCGCCCATGCCAAAGGCGAAGCCGAAGAACATCCCCGAGATCATGCCCGTGCGTCCGGGCACGAGTTCCTGGGCGAACACCAGGATCGCCGCGAATGCCGAGGCCAGCACAAGACCGATGATGACCGTCAGGATGGTTGTCCAGAGCAGACTGGCGTGGGGCAGCATCAGGGTGAATGGCAGCACGCCGAGGATTGATGCCCAGATCACATAGCGGCGTCCGATGCGGTCGCCAACGGGTCCGCCGATGATTGTGCCTGCGGCAACGGCAGCGAGGAAGATAAACAAGTGGACTTGCGCGGATTGCGCGCTGAGGCCGAACTTGTGCATCAGGTAGAACGTGTAATAGCTCGAAAGGCTGGCCAGATAGAAGTATTTGGAGAAGATCAGCATACCGAGCACGCCAAGCGCGAGCATGACCTGGCGGCGTGTATAGCCAGCCTCGCCCGGCACGCGAGTAACGGGTCGGCGCAGATTTGGAATTTGCAGCCGATACCAGCGGCCAATCCGGCCAAGCAGAACGATGGCGATCATTGCCGCCAGGGCAAACCAGGCGATGCTGGTCTGGCCGCGCGGCATGATGATGAACGCGGCAAGCAAGGGGCCGGCCGCCGAACCGATATTGCCGCCCACTTGGAACACCGACTGGGCGAGTCCATGACGACCGCCTGAAGCGAGTCGGGCGATGCGTGAGGATTCGGGATGGAACACCGCCGAGCCGGTGCCGATCATGGCCGCCGCCACCAGCAGGATTGGAAAGCTCGGAGCGCGAGACAGCAAGAGCAGGCCAATCAGGGTCGAGCCCATGCCAATTGCCAGCGACCATGGCTTCGGATGGCGATCGGTCAGCATGCCAATCATCGGCTGCAACAGGGAGGCGGTGATCTGGAAAGTCAGCGTGATCAGGCCGATCTGTCCGAAATCGAGTGCGAACGAAGATTTCAGCAGCGGATAAATCGCCGGCAGCAACGACTGGATCATGTCGTTGAGCAGATGACAAAAGCTCAACGTGAGGAGAATGGGGAAGGCCGTGTCGATGGCTGGTTCCGGCCTGGACTCAGCCGATTTGACAGCAATGACTTCAGCGGGTATCGACATGATTGCGCGTGAACCTGTGCGGTGTTGGACGATTGTTCCATGTTTTTTCAGCAGGCCGCGACGCTGGAATTCCACGATCCGGATGCCCATTATCGGCGACAGCGGTCCCCATGTGCATAGGCCATCATGCACGCCCCGCCCACCATAAAAACGAGTAGCCCGGACATGAACGAGACCGAACAGCGCGCGATCCTCGGCTTGAGCCTGATGGCAGCCTTCGCCGATGGTACGAAGAACGAGAAGGAGCGCGACGAAATCCAACATGTCGCCGAGACTTTGCAGGCGCAGGCACGTGTGGCGGTGGCAGGCGTGTATCAGGATGCGCTGCTTGACCACTCAGATTTCGATCAACTGTGCGCGGTCTTGCAGAGTCCCGAATCACGCCAGCTTGGCTACGAAATGGCAGTCTGTGTCTGTGATGCCGATGGGGTGCAGTCGGCAGGCGAGCGTGACTTCCTCGAAAGGTTGCGCAGCACGCTTGGACTTGATCCGACAACCAGCCTCGCCCATGTCGAACACGCTGAAGCCATCGCGGCCACGCCCATTGATTCGGGATCGGGTGCCACGCCTTCATCGATGACGCCCGAGCAACTGGACAAGGTCATTCTCGACGCATCGATATTCAACGGTGCGCTCGAGCTGCTGCCCGAATCGCTGGCGACGATGGCGATCATCCCGCTGCAGATGAAACTGATTTACCGAATCGGCAAATCCTATGGGTTCGAACTCGATAGCGGTTCGGTCAAGGATTTCCTCGCCACCGCGGGCGTCGGCCTGACATCGCAATATTTGGAACAGGCCGGGCGCAAGCTGCTCGGTGGATTGCTGGGCGCGATCGGTGGGCGCCTGCTGGGTGGAGTCGGTCGTCAGGCGGTCAGTTCGGGCATGAGTTTCGCCAGCACCTATGCTTTGGGCCAAGTGGCCAGGCGCTATTACGCGGCCAATCGCAATCTGAGTGCGGACATGTTGAAGACGACCTTCAGCGAGCTACTGGCTGATGCCAAGGGGCTTGGATCACGCTATCAATCCGACATCCAGAGCAAGGCCAGCACGCTCGGCATCGGCAAACTCGTCGCGGCTGTTCAGGATCAATAGTTCGATCAATTCCCGCGCCCGTACGCCGGCAAGTGAATAGCTTGCCGATAGGCGCTGAGCCAAATTGCCCAGAGTGGATTTTCCGACGAATTTTCTTCGCGCGGCAGCCATAGAGCACATGCTCGATCCATGACTGGTATAGATGCCCACTGGACAGTTCCGTGTCCGCCAAGGAATCGTCGCGCCATGCTCAGGTTTTCCCCGATTCGAGCTGCCGATTTGCGTGCCTACAGCCGCCTCGCGACCGAGGCGACGATCGCGGTCACCGATCTGCTCGAGAACATGCATCACAACATCTCGCGTTTGCCGGGCGTGTTTGGACAGGCGACTCAAGAGCCCGCACGCGGCATCACCGGCTTCGTCTATCGCAGCATTCGCGGGGTGACCCGCAAGGTGGGTCAGGGTGTCGACAGCATCCTCAGCGTGGTTGCCCCTCAGAGCCTGCCGGACGATGTGTCAATGCAGCGTGAGGTGCTTGTCGCGGTGCTCAATGGCGTGGTTGGCGATTACCTCGCCGCAACCGACAATCCCTTGCAAATCAAGATGCAGTTTCGACGCGAAGGCAAACCGCTTGAACTGACGGCGGACGCGCTCGCAGAGTCGATCCCGGACGTGACTGGGCGGATTGTCGTGCTCGCGCACGGCCTGTGTATGTCCGACCTCCAATGGCAGCGGCGTGGCCACAATCACGGCGAAGCACTGGCCGCCGAGACTGCTTTCACGCCGGTTTACCTGCACTACAACAGTGGTCTGCATATCTCGACGAATGGCCGTGAATTCTCGGCCCAACTCGAAGATTTGATCAATGCCTGGCCGGTGCCGGTCGAGCAATTGGTGATCATTGGATACAGCATGGGTGGCTTGCTTGCCCGCAGCGCTTGCGAGGACGCGCGTCGCACCGGCAAGCGCTGGATCAGCGATCTCCGCGATTTGATCTTCCTCGGCACGCCGCACGATGGCTCTCCGCTTGAACGGACGGGCAATCGGCTTGATGCGATCCTCGGTGCGAGTCCTTACACCGTGGCCCTGTCACGGCTCGGCAAGGTGCGCAGTGCCGGCATCACCGACCTTCGTCACGCCAATCTGGATGATGCGGATTGGCGGGATTACGATCGGTTTCATCCAAGACGGGTCAGGCGACAGACCTTGCCGCTTCCCGAGGGTGTGCGCTGCTATGCGATTGCCGGATCGATGGCACGGCGGCCGAATAAAGTGAGTGAGCGCCTGGCCGGCGATGGCCTGGTTCCGTTGTTCAGCGCACTCGGCTCGCATCGCAGCTTGAAGCGGAATCTGGGACTGCCCGAGTCACGCCGCTGGATCGTCTACAAGACCAATCATTTGGGCTTGCTTGACAGTCAGGATGCCTACGCGCGCATCAGTGAGTGGCTGGGCGAAAAAGGCGGCGAAAAGCAAGCGCGACTCGCAAATCCCGGTTGATCCGGACAATCCCTTTGATTCAGGTTCGTCGAGGGCGTTTCGGGCCGGGAGCGGAATTTGTTCCCTGGGCCTTGTCGAGTTGGTCGATCCAGCCCGCGCGCGAATCCGGGAATGCATCGGCGTACGGGACGTACGGCTTGATATCGAGGATCGGCGTCGCGTCGAGCAGGTCGATGCCCCTCACCCGCAATGCGCCCGGCTCAATGCCGATCAACTCCACGGCGGAAAGGCCAATCGCATTCGGTCGATGGGGTGACCGCGTCGCCAGCACGCTTCGCTTGCCGCCGCCGCGCGGGGGGCGCACCTCGGCTTTCCACCCTTCGCTGCGATGAAACGCGAAGATAAGCCAGATGCGCTCGAATCCCTGCAAATCGCGATAGGCCTGCGCAGCAAATCCTTCAATGAACTCGATCCGCGCTTCGGCTGAGGTGCCCGTTTCGGTGCCTTCGACCACAGTCGATTGATGCGGCGCATCGATGCGCTGCGCATAAGGGGAGCGCACGAAGGCGATGGCTTGCAGGCTGGTCGAATAGGGATCGGGCATGGCTGCGCCGAATGGTTGCACACTCGCGGATTTGGCGAAACGCGCGAAGCGTCGTGTGTGGGCGGTTCGCATTCCGATCAATCCGTCCTACCATCACGGTTTGACCCGCACGGATCGATCCAACATGAGCCAGATAGCCGTTCCCGTCTCCTATGGCGAACTGATCGACAAGATCACGATTCTCGAGATCAAGTCCGCGCGCATCAGCCAGCCGGAAAAACTTGCCAATGTGCGGACCGAGCTTGGCTTGTTAAGTGCGACGTGGTCGGCTGATCCGCTCGCTGCGATCGACATCAGTGTCGAGCGTGCCAAGCTCAGGGCGGTCAATGAAGCGCTGTGGGATATCGAGGATCATATCCGGGTCAAGGAGAAGGCGAAGGCGTTTGATTCGGAATTTGTCGAACTGGCGCGCTCGGTGTATTTCCGCAATGACGATCGTGCTGCCTACAAGCGCGAGATCAACGAGAAGCTTGGCTCGACCCTGGTCGAGGAAAAATCCTACGAGAACTATCGCTGATATGAGGGTTCAGCGGATCGCCGGCTGGGCTGTCGCAGGCGTGGCGCTGAGTCTGGCGATTGCGATTCCGACGCTGTGGGCGGCGAAGGGAAAATCCGTCATGGACCGTGTCAAACCTGAGCGGGCCGATCGTGCGCAAGCAGCCGAAGCGCGCGTGAAGCCGGCGCTGGAACGGGATCTGCACAAGCTCGGGCTGCGCTTCGGGGCGCCGGTGTTCATGCGCATCTTCAAGCGTGAAAAGGAGTTGGAGCTGTGGGTCGAAACTGGCGCGAAGCGGTTCGTCTTGTTCCGCACGTATCCAATCTGTACATATTCCGGCGGCCTTGGGCCGAAACAGAGTGACGGCGGCAACCAGGCGCCGGAAGGTTTCTACCGCGTCGGCACCGGTCAGCTCAATCCACAAAGCTCGTATCACCTGTCTTTCAATCTCGGCTATCCGAATGCCTATGACCGTGCGCAGTTGCGCACTGGCAGCTTCCTCATGGTGCATGGCTCCTGCGTGTCGATTGGTTGCTACGCGATGGGTGACGACGGCATCGAGGAGATCTACACGCTCGCCGCGGCCGCGTTGCGCGGTGGTCAGCGCGCGTTCGACGTGCATGCATTTCCGTTCCGGCTCGATGCGGTCAACCTCGCACGCACCAAGCATTCACCGTGGCACGCCTTCTGGAGCGAGTTGGAGCCTGGGTATGTTAGCTTCGAGCAATCCCGCCGACCGCCACGCATCGAAGTGCGCGACCGGCACTACGCGATCATGGAGCCATGATGTCCGAAGTAATGGGAATGACGGTCGAGCAGCTTGACGACCTCTGCCAGAACTGGCCCGGCGCAACACGTGCGATGAAGTGGGATGTCGATCTGGTCTGGAGTGTTTCGGGGAAGATGTTCGTGATCATGTGTGCGCTCGGCCCGGATCGTGGCCGGCTCAGTTTCAAGGTTGCCGCCAACCGTTTTCTTGAAATGACTGATCAGCCCGGGATCACCACCGCGCCGTACATGGCGCGTGCGAATTGGGTCAGCATCAACGAAACCAGTGGCTTCAGCGAGGCGGAACTGGCCAATCACGTGCGCCAATCGTATGAACTGGTTCGTGCTGGGTTGCCGAAGAAGATCCAACGCCAATTGGGGGTCACCCTGGTCTGATCGGAAATTTGCCTGGCGGCATCTGCAGAAGCTTCGAGGTTGCTAAACTGCGCTCCGTTCTCATGAGGCGGGGCAGGCATGTCGGGTCAAGGCAATTCAATTCGCGCCATCATTTTTGCCTTGGGGGCAAATTTTGCGATCTTCGTGGCTAAGCTGACAGCGGCCTTGACCACGGGCTCGGGAGCGATGCTCGCCGAAGCGGTCCACTCGCTCGCCGATTGCGGCAACCAGGTGCTCCTGCTGTTCGGTATCCGCCAGGCGAAGAAGCCACCTACGCTGGAATTTCCGCTGGGTTATGGCAAGGCCATTTATTTCTGGTCGTTCCTGGTCGCTCTGATGCTTTTCAGTGTCGGCGGCATGTTTTCCCTGTACGAGGGTTGGCACAAGCTCTCCTCGAGCGAACCATTGCGATCCCCGTGGATTGCCATCGGCGTACTGGTCTTCAGCATCGTTGTCGAAGGTATTTCGATGCGAGCATGCCTGGTCGAGGTCAACAAGGTTCGCGGCAAGAACAACTTGTGGCACTGGTTTCGGAATTCACGGCAAGTCGAACTGGTGGTGATATTCGGTGAGGATCTCGCCGCCCTTGTTGGTTTGGTGCTCGCCCTGTTTGCGGTAGGTCTGTCCATGCTGACCGGGAACCCCCTGTGGGATGCCGTTGGTACGCTGGCCATCGGCGCTTTGCTTATCGTTGTGGCAGTTCTGATATCGGTCGAGGTCAAGGCCATGTTGATCGGCCAGAGCGTCGATCCGCAACTTTCCAGGGATCTACGCGGCTATCTCGAGCAGCGACCCGAGATCGACAAAATCTACAACCTGATTACCTTGCAGCTCGGCAATGATGTGATGGTCTCCATCAAGGCACGTATGCGTGGGGAAGACTCTGCAATCGGCCTGATCGATCAAATCAACGCGATCGAAAAGGAGCTCAAGCAACGCTTTCCGCAAGTCCGTTTTAGTTTCTTCGAGCCGGATGTCGACGATACCAATCATCTCGACATTGCTGCTCAGTGAATGCGTACGCCGATGCCGATGCCGATGCCGATGCGCGGTTTCTTGTCAAACATGAAGCCCCAAGGCCAGACCTTGACTTCGCGGGCGCGCAACAGCGGGTAAAGGTATTCATGTTCGTCGACATGACCCGGGCGCGTTCCTGAAACAATGCCGGCAACGCTCAGGTGTCGACCAACTGGATAGTCCAGTGGTTCGACAAAGCCGGGCAAGACCATGATGAAACGGCCAACGGTGGGCGCGTCGGGCATCGGTTGCTGATCACGATCGAGCGGGTAGCCGATGACCTCGACTTCGGTGGTCTGCTCGCGATTGGCGACGGCGATGATGCGGCCGCCCCAGACCACTTCGCTGCCAGTGTAGCGATCTGCTGATTGCTGCACATCGTTTGGCACGATCGCGACAGGATTGCCGGCATCCTTGAACGCGGGTGTGGCACAAGCCATCAACATGCCGCACGTGAGCACGAGCGCAAGTGCGCGGCGACAACGTCGAGTCATGATCATGGAGGCCATTGTCCAGCCAACCGAGGCGGAGGCATCTGATCGATCTGTGTTCAATCACTCACCAGCCATTCGATACGGTGCTGACCGTAGCGGCCTTGCGAGAGCAGGTTCTGCAGGACAGGCAGCAGTTCCTCGAGTTGGCGCTCGAATTTCCAGGGTGGATTGATGATCGCCATGCCGCAGCCGTTCAGGCGCAAGGCGGAATTGTCCGGATGCAGGAGTAGCTCAGCGACGAGCACCTTGCCAAACCCACTCTTGGCGAGCCAGCGATGAAACGGTTGTACCTGCTGACGCAACTTGATCGGATACCACACGGCATAGATTCCGCTGGCCCAGCGTTTGGCGGCATCGGCGAGTGCTTTCTCGATGATGCGGAATTCACCGTCCTGTGCCTCGAATGGCGGATCGATCAGAACCAGACCACGGCGTTGCGCGGGAGGCAACAGCGCGTTCATTGCCGCATAGCCGTCACGTTCGTGGACGGCGAAGCGTGCATCGTCACGCAGTACAGACTTTAGTGCCGCGCACTCGTCCGGCTGCACTTCACAGAGGATGCCGCGATCTTCCTCGCGCAAAATCAGGCTGGCAATCAGTGGTGAGCCGGGATACTCGATCAACTCATCGCGCCCGGCATTGAGCGCGCGAACCAGGTTGACATAGACGTGGAGGAGGCTTGGCAGGCGCGTTGCCGTCAGCAGACGCTGGACACCGTCCGCGGCTTCGGCGGTGCGCATCGCTTCGCTGTCATTCAGCAGGTAGTGGCCACGTCCCGCATGCGTGTCCATGAAGCTGAATGGCTTTTGCTTGGCTTTCAACGCTTCAAGCAGCCCGATCAGGATCGTGTGCTTGAACACATCGGCGAAGTTGCCGGCATGGAATGCATGGCGATAGTTCATGGACGTTCCGGCCCGGAGCTCGATGACGGTTTGTACCGAGTCGGCAACATAGCCTGCGGATGGCTTGTCGGCAAGGGTGTAAAAATATATTCGAGTCGTTGGCGGGATGCCATGCTGGTAGCTGCAGCGGATTTGCCGTCAGATCACGTTTCGTTACCTATGGCCATCCCGACAACCAACATGTCGGTGGTAGATTCAACGACTATCTGTCCAGGTTGGGTGACATGCGAAAATTTCTGAAATGGGTGTTGCGTCTGCTCCTGCTGGTGGTTGTCGTGGCGGGCGTCGCATTCGTGCATGTCTGGTACTTCAAGCCCTACAAGATCGACTGGTTTTATGGCCGAACCTTCCTTCAGTTTGCCCTGCAGAGCCCGCAGATGCTCAGCGGCATGCGTATCCTGCCGCCGTGGGCGGATTTCTACAGCGCCAAGCTCGATGACGCCTCGCCCAGGCATGCCGACGAAATGGCGGTCATGGTCAAGGACGATCTCGACATGCTGCATCGCTATGATCGCGATGCGCTCGACGAGGAGGGCAAGCTCTCCTATGACGCGCTCGAGTTCTTCCTCAAGGATCAGGTCGAAGGCGAGCGATTCCGCTACAACGACTTTCCGGTCAACCAGATGTTTGGCATCCAGTCGAGCCTGCCGAATTTCATGGCCGACACGCATCAGGTCAACAACTCGGCCGATGCCGAGAACTACATCAAGCGCCTCGACCAGTTCGCTTTGCAGTTCGCGCAAGTCATCGAGGGCTTGAAACTGCGAGAAAGCAAGGGTGCGATCCCACCCCAGTTCACGGTCGACAAAGTTCTTGAGCAGATGAAGGGTTTCATCGCCATGCCGGCTCAGGAAAACATGCTTTACACGAGTCTCAAGGAAAAGCTGTCCAAGCTCGGCACCGACAAGCTGGATCAGGCCCGCCAGGACGACCTGCTCAATCGCGCGCAAGCGACGATCGGAAGCAAGGTCTATCCGGCCTATCGCGAGCTGATTGCCTACTTCATCGCGTTGCAGCCCAAGGCCACCCAAAATCTGGGTGCCTGGAGCCTGCCCGACGGCGATGCCTACTACGCGTGGTGCGTGCGCAGTCATACCACTACGGATATGAAGCCAGCCGAGGTGCACGAGCTCGGCTTGTCGGAAGTCGCGAGGATCAGTGCCGAGATGGATGTGATCCTGCGCGAGCAGGGATTGACCGAAGGCAGCATTGGCGCACGCGTGCAGCAGTTGGCGCGCCAGCCCGAGCAGATGTATCCGAATACACCGGAAGGCAAGGCCGAAATGATCGCCCGCTACCAGGCCATCCTCGATGACGTCAACGCCAATCTCGGCGATGCTTTCAACCGCCGGCCCAAGCTCGGTGTCGAGGTCAAGCCGGTGCCGGCATTCTCCGAAAAGACCGCACCCGGGGCGTACTATCAAGGTGGTGCATTCGACGGATCACGACCGGGTGTGTTCTACGCGAACATGCGTGATCCAGGCGAAACGCCGAAATTCGCAATGCGCACGCTGGCTTACCACGAAGGCATTCCAGGTCATCATTTCCAGATAACGATCGCGCAAGAGCTGCAAGGTGTTCCGTTCTTCCGTCGTGTGTTGCCGTTCACGGCCTACGCGGAAGGCTGGGCACTCTATGCCGAGCGGTTGGCATGGGAAATGGGTTTCGAAAAGGATCCGCTCGACAATCTTGGACGGCTGCGCGACGAGATGATGCGCGCGGTGCGTCTGGTCGTCGACAGCGGGATCCACTACAAACACTGGACGCGCGAACAGGCCATCACCTACATGCTCGAAAACACCGGCATGGGTGAGGGTGATGTTACCGCCGAAATCGAGCGCTACTTCGTCAACCCGGGCCAGGCGCTCGCTTACAAGGCTGGAATGCTCAAGATCCTCGCCCTGCGCGAGAAGGCGAAACAGGAGCTTGGGGACAAGTTCAAGCTCAGCGAATTTCATGACCAGATATTGACCCACGGCGCGTTGCCGTTGTCCCTGGTCGAGCGCGTCATCGACGACTGGATTGCAAAAAAGAAGGCCCAGTGACGCGGCGGCCTGATCTTCCTTCTCCCCTCGGGAGAAGGTGGCCAGCGGCCGGATGAGGCTGCGTTCGGAGCGCGGGTCTCATACAAGGGCGTACCCTCATCCGCCTTCGGCACCTTCTCCCAAGGGGAGAAGGAAGCGCAACTCATCCATGCTGGTACATTTGCGCGAAAGGTCGGAATTCCGCGACCGTTCAATGTGGGATGCTTGATCGCTATCCGCTATCCGCTATCCGCACTCGCCCACGCAATGAATTCACCATGACCTCGTTGATGACGACATCCACGAATTGGCCAGTCATGTTTGGATGGCCGGCAAAATTTACCTTGCGCATGTTTTCGGTGCGTCCGGTCATTTCGTTGGGATCGCGACGACTCGGACCTTCGACGAGGATGCGCTGGGTGGAGCCAAGCATGGCCTCATTGATCTTGCGGGCGTTTTCGTTGAGTACGGCCTGCAAGTGCTTGAGTCGCACTTGCTTGACCTCGGCCGGGGTTTCATCGGCAAGGCTGGCTGCGGGCGTGCCCGGGCGTGAGGAGAAGATGAAGCTGAAGCTTTGGTCGAAACCGACATCGTCGATCAGCTTCATGGTTTTGGCAAAATCGGCGTCGGTCTCGCCGGGAAAGCCGACAATGAAATCTGAAGAAACACAGATATCCGGACGCACCGCGCGCAACTTGCGGATGCGCTGTTTGTATTCGAGCGCCGTGTAGCCGCGCTTCATCGCTGAGAGAATGCGGTCGGATCCGGATTGCACGGGCAGGTGCAGATAGTTGGCCAGCTGCGGAACATTCGCATAGGCATCGATCAACGAATCACTGAACTCCATCGGGTGCGAGGTTGTGAAACGAATACGGTCGATGCCATCGATCTGGGCCACGGCCTGGATCAGCAGGCCGAGATCGGCGATGCCGCCCTCGTGCATCGGGCCGCGGTAGGCATTCACGTTCTGGCCAAGCAGGTTGACCTCGCGCACGCCTTGTTCGGCGAGTTGGGCAATTTCGGTCAGCACATCATCGAACGGTCGGCTGATTTCCTCGCCACGCGTGTAGGGGACAACGCAGAAGCTGCAGTACTTCGAGCAACCTTCCATGATCGATACGAAAGCACTGGGGCCTTCGGCACGCGGCTCGGGTAAACGATCGAATTTCTCGATTTCAGGAAAACTGATGTCGACCTGTGGTTTGCCGGTGCTGCGCCGTGCCTCGATCATCTCGGGCAGGCGATGCAGGGTCTGCGGGCCGAAAACGAGATCGACATACGGGGCACGCTTGACGATCGCCGCTCCTTCCTGGCTGGCCACGCAGCCACCGACGCCGATGACCACGGATTCCTTGTGTTGTTTGAGCTCCTTCCAGCGGCCGAGCTGGCTGAATACCTTCTCCTGCGCCTTCTCGCGGATCGAGCAGGTGTTGATCAGGATGACGTCGGCCTCGCTCTCATCCTCGGTCAATTCCAGGCCATGCGCGGCACCGAGCACATCCGCCATCTTGGCCGAGTCATACTCGTTCATCTGGCAACCGTGGGTCTTTATGTAGAGCTTTCCGGTCATGGGATCTGGAGAATTGTCAGGAAACCCAGTAGTTTACGCACTGAACTTGAGGCTCGCCAGCAATAAGCCAGTGAACTCAATGCGTTTTCCGGACTCGCAGTTGCGTTCCGGAAATCCGGTGGCCCAGGGTGTAGAGTCTGCGCGATGCGAAAAATATCGAAAAATCAGCTCCTTGGCGGATTCTTCTCGATCGGGTTGATGTTCTCGACCGGCGCGCTTGCGGACACCTTGTTCAAATGCGCGGGACCGGGCGGCAGTGTCGCCTACACCAACAAGCAAACCTCGTTCACCGCATGCAAGGCGATTGGCAGCTATGCGGTCAAGCCGCCTGCCGCCAAAAGCAAGCAGGCCGAGCGCAAAGTCGATTACGAAGAGCGGCCTGATGTGCGTGCGGCCAGCACAGGCGTTGCTTCTTCCGCAGTGATGCTGCCATCGGCGAAAACCGAATCTGTGGCGCCCGTGTCCGAAAAGCTCGTCACCAAGGTGATGACCAGCGCGACGACATCGACACCGGCACCCAAGGTTTTGCGCGGCGCGGTCTACAAGATCGAGCGTAGCAGCGGGATCACCGAATACACCAATGTCCGACCGCGCGACGGTCGCTTCGCCTTGCTGTTCACCTATATTTCAACCTGCGTGGCCTGTGATCTGAATTCGACGATCAACTTTGCCAGGACCGCGCTCAACATGGATGCCTTCAAGTCCGAGGTTGATCTGGCCGCCGTCGAATTTGGGGTCGACGCAGCCCTGCTTCGCGCCGTCATCCATGCCGAATCGGCTTTCAATCCAATGGCGATCTCCAGCAAGGGTGCGCAAGGTCTGATGCAACTGATGCCCGGAACAGCGACCGATCTGGGCGTTGTCGATGCGTTTGACGCCGCCCAGAACATTCGCGGCGGGGCCGAATATCTGGCCCAGATGCTCAAGGATTTCAAAGGCGATGAGCGTCTCGCCGCCGCGGCCTATAACGCGGGCCCGGGTGCGGTACGCAAATATGCGGACGTGCCGCCGTATGCTGAAACCCAGGTCTATGTCGAGCGTGTAGCGACCCTGCGCGATCGCTACCACAAGGCCCTCTGAGCCAGTCTCAGGTTCCGCTGACCGTGTTTTGCGGGCGCTGCATAAGGGTGATTTCGAGGGAGAACGGGGTTCCACTGCGCAAGCCTTCGATGCGTGCAGTGGTGCCCGGCGCGAGCGCCGCCTCGTGACTGCGCAGTTCGGCCTGATCGGAAATGTCTTCACCATCCAGTTTCAGCAGGATATCGCCACGGCGCAGGCCGGCGTTTTCCGCAGGGCCGCCTGGCAACACTTCGAAAACGACTACTCCGCGCTGCAATGGCGTGGTTTCCGGAGTGCCCGCGCTGAGCGCTGAGATGTCGGCGTATTCGGCTCCGAACCAGCCACGCACGACCATGCCGTGGCTGATGATCTGATCCAGTACCGCCTTGGCGGTGCTGACCGGAATCGCAAACCCGATGCCCTCGGCGTTGTTCTGTTGCGAAGCGCCGCCACGCCCGTCACCACCGGCATTGCGGTAGACCGCCGTATTGATGCCGACCAATTCACCGAGCGCATTGACCAGGGCACCGCCCGAATTTCCAAAATTGATCGCGGCGTCGGTCTGGATGAAGTCTTCATAGGCGGACAGGCGTAGCTGTCGACCGGTCGCGCTGACAATGCCCATGGTCACCGTCTTGCCGACCCCAAACGGATTTCCAATGGCGAGGACGACATCGCCAACGTTGACATCGCCACGATTGGCCACTGCGATGGTTGGCAGATCGCTGGCATCGATCTTGAGCACGGCGAGATCGGTATCGGCATCAGCGCCGATCACTCGGGCCAGGGCGACGCGGCCATCCGAGAGCAATACCTGGATGTCATCGGCGCCGCTGATCACAAGATTGTTGGTCAGTACATAGCCATCGGCGCTGAAGACAACGCCCGAACCAAGGCTGTGTTCCTGCTTCTTGTAGGCCGGACCGGCGGCAATTGCGCCGAACAGGCGCCGGGTTACCGGGTCGGGAACGATCCGATACTGGCGGACCGTGGTGATCTTGTTGGCGTAGATGCTGACCACCGCCGGCGCGGCGCGACTCACCGCATCCGCATAGGAAACGGGGCCTTCAGTGTGAGCGGAAACCGGCCGGGGAGGAGTTTGTCCAGACTGGCTGTGGGTGGTCTTGGATGCTTCTCCGCGCATGCGTTCGACCATGCCGGGCGCAAACAGGCTGAGCACGAAAGCAATCGCCAAGCCGAGGATGGCGAAGCGCAAGATAAAGTTGAGGGTAGGGGCAGTTGAGCGGCGCATGAGGGTAAACTGGTGGCTGGCGCGGGTGAGGGTGGACATCCTGCCACGCAGCTCTCGATTGTGCGGTGCGGAGTGCTTCGTTAAACTAGCATGAGTTTGCGGCACGTCCGCGTTCAATCCCAGTTCCTTTTCCGTTTTTTCAGCAAGCTCTCGTGGAGTGCCGGATGGCAAATGACGGCGTCGACATGGGCCGCCGCAGATTCTTGACCGCAACGACAGCTGTCGTTGGTGGAGCAGGAATTGCAGTGGCGGCCATACCTTTCATCAAATCGTGGCAGCCGAGCGCGCGGGCGAAAACCGCCGGTGCTCCCGTTGAAGCCGACATCAGCAAGCTCGAACTCGGGCAGATGGTGATGTTCGAGTGGCGCGGCCAGCCGATCTGGATCATCCGTCGCACTCAGGCCCAACTCGATGCACTGCCGAGTCAGGATCCGCGACTCAAGGATCCAAAATCCGACGTCATCGAGCAGCAACCGGCGTTCGCGAAGAACGAATATCGTTCCGAGAAGCCCGAGTTGTTTGTTGTGGTCGGTATCTGCACGCATCTCGGCTGTGCGCCGAAGTTGTATGCCGAGCTCAAGCCCGAGCCGTTCGATCCCGACTGGAAGGGCGGGTTCTTCTGCCCCTGCCACAAATCACGCTTCGACATGGCTGGTCGTGTCTATGACGGTGTGCCGGCGCCAACCAATCTGGTTGTGCCGCCGTATTACTACATGGATGACAATCACATCATGATCGGTCAGATGAAGGGGGCTGCGTAATGGCCAATCGACTGACCCAGGCCGTCACCGGCATGCAGGAATGGTTCAACGATCGTGCGCCGTCGTTCCTGCCGGTCTACCGCAAGCACATGACGGAGTACTACGCTCCGAAGAACTTCAACATCTGGTACATCTTCGGCGTGCTGTCGATGGTGGTGCTGGTCAACCAGATCGTCACCGGTATTTTCCTGACGATGTTCTTCAAGCCGAGCGCGGCGGAAGCCTTCGCTTCGGTTGAATACATCATGCGCGATGTCGAGTGGGGCTGGCTGATCCGCTATATGCACTCGACCGGCGCTTCGGCGTTCTTCCTGGTCGTTTACATCCACATGTTCCGTGGTGTCATGTACGGCTCGTACAAGAAGCCGCGCGAGCTGGTCTGGCTGCTCGGCATGCTGATTTATCTGGTGCTGATGGCAGAAGCCTTCATGGGCTATGTGCTGCCCTGGGGCCAGATGTCGTTCTGGGGTGCCAAGGTCATCATCTCGCTGTTTGGCGCCGTTCCCTATATCGGTGGCGAATTGACCGAATGGATCATGGGCGACTATCTGCCCTCGGATGCCACGCTCAACCGTTTCTTCGCGTTGCATGTGATCGCCTTGCCGCTGGTTCTGCTGTTGCTGGTTGTCCTGCACATCTTCGCGCTGCACGAAGTGGGCTCAAACAACCCGGATGGCGTCGAGATCAAAAAGGGACCGAAGGGCAATCGCTGGTCGGACAAGGCGCCGGCGGACGGTATCCCATTCCATCCGTATTTCACGGTCAAGGATATTTTCTACACCGGTTGCTTCCTGATTATCTGCGCGTTCATCATATTTTTCGAGCCGACTGTAGGCGGTCTGTTCCTTGAGCATGACAACTTCATCGAGGCCAATCGCCTGGTCACGCCAGCCCACATCAAGCCGACCTGGTACTACACGCCGTTCTACGCGATGTTGCGCGTCATTCCCAACAAGCTGTTCGGCGTCGTCACGATGTTCAGCGCCATCATCGTGCTGTTCTTCCTGCCATGGCTGGATCGGGGCAAGGTTAAATCATGGCGCTATCGTGGAACCGGCTTCCGCATTGCGCTGTTTGTGCTCGGCATCTGCTTTGTCTGGCTTGGCAAGATCGGTTCGGGCCCGGGAACGGATCCGATCGAGACCATCATCGGCCGCTTCCTGACAGCCGCCTATTTCGGCTTCTTCATCTATCTCTGGGTCTATACCGCATTCGGCTTGGAGAAGACCAAGCCGGTTCCGGATCGGGTGACCGGCCATGACTGAGACACGCATGCACAAGATCCCACGAGTGATTGCCGGTTTCCTGATGGGACTGGCGCTGACAGCCGCTCCAGCAGTTATGGCTGCAGAAGGCGAATTGCCGGCATCGAATGCCAATCTTTCCGATATCGGTTCGCTGCAGAGCGGCGCCAAAACCTACTTCAACTATTGCTCGGGCTGCCATTCGCTGAGCCTGATGCGCTATTCGCGTATTGCCGAGGACCTGCAGCTGAGCCAGGATCAGGTCATGCAGAACCTGAATTTCACCGGTGCCAATTTCGGTGATCGCATTCCGGCAACGATGCACGCGGCGGATGGCAAGGCCTGGTTTGGCGCCCCTCCGCCGGATCTCTCGCTGATGGCGCGCGCCAAGGGTGTGGACTATGTCTATAACTACCTGAAGTCGTTCTATCTCGATTCGAGTCGACCGATCGGATGGAACAACACGGTTTTCCCGAATGCCGCGATGCCGAATGCCTTGTGGGAGCTGCAAGGCGTTCAGACCGCCAGGTTCAAGCCGGCCGAGGGTGGCAATCCTGGAGAATTCGAGGGGTTTGACCTGCATCAGGCCGGAAAACTGAATTCGGAGGAGTTCGATGTGGTGGCGCGTGATGTCGCCAATTTCCTCCAGTACGCGGCGGAGCCGGCGGCTATGCAGCGCAAATCGATTGGTATCTGGGTGATCCTGTTCCTTGCCGTGTTCACCCTGAGCGCCTATTTCCTCAAGCAGGAATACTGGAAGGACGTCCATTGAGGTCGGCCGGGTAAAAATCCCGGCTGCTCCTCGGACAGGTTGTTCCGGTCGAAATCCCTTCCTGGCACCGGCATTTCGGTGTGATCTATGCGGTTTCGTTTCCGCGTAGTAGAGTGCCGACGAACGGGGACGGCCGGGATTCACCCGGCCGCTTGATCTTGCGGGCGTCAAGTCCGCCAGGGGAGGTGTGCCGACATGGCCTTGAGT
>JBDTCQ010000320.1:0-4515 GCA_039923515.1 Dokdonella sp. | reverse complement strand
TGCGCCAGTGCGAACGCATGTCGTGATCGGAGCCGCTTACTTCCATGCATATTTCCTCAGCCGCTGCCGCGTGAATGACCATGCAGCCCGATCAGCCGCGTATCGAATAGGTAACGAGGAAAAAAGTTCAACCAGGCGCGGGTGGTCGCCGGGCGCTCAGTATGGCGGCGCCTCTTCGTCCGTGGACTGCTTAGCCATCGCATCGGCATTCAACTCGAACCACATCGCGTTGAGGATAGCGAAGCTGCAGGCGAGGCCGACACCGAGTATCCAGCTGAAGTACCACATGGATTGGGCTCTCCTTCGATTAGTACAGCGAGTGCGAATTGCGTACATGTTGCAGGTTGATGCGTCCGCGCAGTACACGATAAACCCACGTCGTATAGGCCAGGATCAGCGGCATGAAGATGATCACTGCGATCAGCATAAGCCCAAGCGTGTGCTGGCTCGACGAGGCATCCCAGATCGTCAGGCTGCTGCGCGGATCGGTACTTGATGGCATCAGGAACGGGAACAGCGCGAAGCCTGCCGAAAACAAGGTGCCGATGACCATGATCGAGCTGGCCAGAAACGCGCTGCGATGGTGCTTGCGCCGGGTCAGGATGGAAGCCAGCAAGGCCATGAGGATGGCGAGCGCAGCGAGGCTGCAGGCCCAGCCGCCAAGTGCGCCATCGGCCAACCAGTTGCCGCCGGTTGTCACGGTTTTCAGCAACGGATTCGATGGCGCCGCGGCGCTGATTGCACTACTGATTGAATAGCCCTCGATGCCCAATAGCAGCCATGCGCCAGCGGCGACATAGGAGCCGATAAACAGCGCTGACAGCGAGACCGAAAGTCGTTCCGCCCGCGAGGCAATCGGATCTTCTGATTTCAGCCCAGCCCAGGCGCAGCCATGCAGCATCAGCATGGACAGCGACACCACGCCAACCAGCAGCGGGAACGGACGCAGCAATCCGATCAATCCACCTGCATAACTCAGACGCAATGTGTCGTCGAAGCGGAACGGCACGCCGAGGAAGAGGTTGCCAATGGCGACGCCGAAGATCAGCGTCGGCACGGTGCCGGTCACGGTCATGATCCAGTCCCAGGTATTGCGCCAGCGTGGATCGGCCATCTTGTTGCGGAAGCTGAAGCCTACCGGCCGCAGGATCAAGGCAAACAACACCAAAAACATGGCCGCGTAAAACCCGGAAAACGCGGCAGCATAGAGCAGCGGCCAGGCCGCGAACACGGCACCCGCGCCGAGGATCAACCAGACCTGGTTGCCCTCCCAGGTCGGCTCGATGGTCTCCAGCAGGGCGCGCCGCTCGCCGTCATCGCGAGCCAGCACGCGAATCAAGGCGGCAATGCCGAGATCGAAACCGTCCATGACCGCAAAACCGCCGAGCAACACGCCGATCAGCAGCCACCAGATAATGCGCAGGGTTTCGTAGTCGATCATGGCGCTTGCCTATGCTGGATTCGCACTTGCTTGGAGATATCAAGCTCGCTTCGTTTGGCTTTGGCATTTGTGCGTTCGTCCTTGAACGCGAGGATCAAGAAGCGGCCATCCTTGGCCGCACTTTTCATAGAGGCGTATCTACTCATCCGGGATTCTCTGCGGATTGAGGCGGCCACATACCGAGGCCGTCCGGGCCCTTGCGCGCATAACGCGTCATCAAGATCGCGTCTACCACGGCGAGGGCCGTGTAGAAAATTACGAAGCCTATGAGGCTGGTCCAGACTTGTGCCGCCGATACCGATGACACGCCCAGCGCGGTCGGCAGGATGCCTTCGATCGCCCACGGCTGGCGCCCGTATTCGGCGACGATCCAGCCGAGTTCGGCCGCGATCCAGGGTAGCGGCAGGCTCCACAAAGCCACGCGCAGATACCAGCGATGCCGGTCGAGCTGGCGTTTCGAGGCGAGCCAGAACGAATACGCGAACAAGGCGATGAAGTAGAACCCGCAGGCGACCATGATGCGGAATGACCAGAACAGCACCGGCACGTTCGGGATTGTGCTCTCGGCGGCACGATCGATATCGGCGGCAGTCGCCTTGAGCGGATCGACATCGAGCCGACTCAGTAGCAGTGCGTAGCCCAGTTCCGTCTTGTGCGCCTCGAACTGCTTTCGCGCCTGGGCATCTTCACGGTTGACGCGAAGTTTCTGCATAGCTGCGTAGGCGAGCTGGCCATTCTCGATCTTGGTCGTGGTTTCCTCGACGAGCTGGCGGATCCCCGGCAACACGCCATCGAGCGATCGCGTGCCGATCAGACCCATGACCCACGGGATATGAATCGCGTAATAGGTCTTGCGCTCAGCGACATCGGGAAAACCGATCAAGGTGAAGGATGCCGGGGCGGGCTCGGTTTCCCACATCGCCTCGATCGCGGCAATCTTCATTTTCTGGTGTTCGGTCATCGTGTAGCCCGATTCATCGCCGAGTACGACAACGCTGAGCGCCGCCGCCAGACCAAAGCTCGCCGCCACAGTCATCGAGCGCTTGGCGAAATCGATATTGCGACCTTTGAGCAAGTACCAGGCGCTGATCGAGAGTACGAACATCGCCACGAGCACGTAGCCGGCACTGACTGTGTGGACGAATTTTGATTGTGCGACCGGATTGAAGATCACCGCGCTGAACGAGGTCACTTCCATGCGCATCGTATCGATATTGAATTCGGCGCCGACCGGATTCTGCATCCAGGCATTCGCGGCGAGGATCCACAGGGCCGACATGCTCGTGCCGAAGGCGAGCAGCCAGGTCACGATCAGGTGTTTGACCCGACTCAGACGATCCCAGCCAAAGAAGAACAGGCCGACAAAGGTTGCCTCAAGGAAGAACGCCATCATCCCTTCGATCGCCAGCGGCGTGCCGAAGACATCGCCGACATAGTGCGAGTAGTAGGCCCAGTTGGTACCAAACTGGAATTCGAGGGTGACCCCGGTGGCCACACCCATGGCGAAATTGATGCCGAACAGGATGCCCCAGAACTGGGTCATGCGTTTCCAGATCGCGCGCCCGGTCATCACATAGACCGACTCCATGATCGCAAGCATGAAGACCAGACCCAGCGTCAGTGGCACGAACAGGAAGTGATACAGCGCAGTCAGGGCAAATTGGAGGCGCGAAAGATCTACGACGGCGTGATCGATCATTTCGGCTGTCCCGATTGTTCAGGCGTGGAAAAATGCATCTCAATCGCGGCCGGCGAGGTGTCCGCACGCGGCATCGGCCGAATTACCAGCACCCACAAAATCGTCAAGAGGATCAGCTTGATCACGATGATCAAGGCAAACTCGAGCGCAAACCGCCGACCAGCAAGGCCGCGAAACCAGGATCGAGCCAAGATCTTGCGTGTTGCAGGCATGGGCATGGACCTCATCACCCAGTTTAGCCGATTGCAGCGCGAGCCCTGGTGTCGCGGTGTCGCAGTCCGAGCCACCTGCGGCGTTCACAATGCGACGGCTGATTCGATTCGATCGCCCGCAATCCGCCCACAAAAAACCCCGCGCTGGGCGGGGTTTTTTGATGATTTGCCTGACTCCTTGGCATCCGGGGCGGACTGCTTCGAGTCCTTCTCCGGTTTGGCGGTCGGTATCCTTGACCTGGTTTTGGCAGCCCCGGATGGATTCGAACCACCGATGCCTGAGTCAGAGTCAGGTGCCTTACCGCTTGGCTACGGGGCTGTAGGCTGATTAGCGCTTCGAGTACTGCGTTGCGCGACGTGCCTTGTGCAGACCGACCTTCTTGCGCTCGACTTCGCGGGCGTCACGGGTCATGAATCCAGCCTTGCGCAGCGGCGACTTCAGGCTTTCGTCGTATTCGACGAGAGCGCGAGCAATGCCGAGGCGGATTGCGCCAGCCTGGCCGGTCGTGCCACCGCCAGCGACGCTGACGAGAATGTCGAACTTCTCGGTGGCATCAACCAGCTGCAGCGGCTGACGCACTATCATGCGTGCAGTCTCGCGGCCGAAAAATTCGTCAAGCGCCTTGCCGTTGACCGTGATCGCACCGCTGCCTTTGCGCAGGTACACGCGTGCGGCGGAGGATTTGCGACGGCCGGTGCCGTAGTTCTGTTGGATCGCTGCCATGACTTCGAACCTTTAGATTAAATATCCAGCACTTGTGGCTGCTGGGCGGTGTGCGGATGGTTCGGGCCGGCGTAGACCTTGAGCTTGCGATACATCGCGCGGCCCAGCGGGTTCTTCGGCAGCATGCCCTTGACGGCGATCTCGATGACGCGCTCAGGATGGGCTGCAAGCAGATCCTTGAGCGAGGTCGTCTTCAGGTTGCCGATGTGACCGGTGAAGCGGTGGTACTTCTTGTCATTCAGCTTGTTGCCGGTGACAGCGATCTTGTCCGCATTGACGACGACGAGGAAATCCCCGGTATCGACGTGGGTGGTGTAGATCGGCTTGTGCTTGCCCTTCAAGCGGCGAGCGAGTTCGGTCGACAGGCGGCCAAGCGTCTTGTTGGTTGCGTCGACTAGGTACCAGTCGCGCTTTACGCTTTCTGGCTTGGCGCTGATCG
>JBDTCQ010000319.1:0-5514 GCA_039923515.1 Dokdonella sp. | reverse complement strand
CCTGCAGGTAGCAACCACCCAGCAAAGGGCGGCCGTCGATGCGTTGATCGATCACATCGAGAACCCGATCATCGTCGAGATCGTTGGCCACTTCGGCACCATCGGCCAGACGCAGCAGCCCATCATGCAGTTCGGTCCGGGCATCAAGCACGCCGATTTCAACCAGTCTGCGCAACGAGGCCGCGTCCAGTCTTGAAGGAAACACCTCAAACGCGCGCAAGGCCCGCGCATCGCCATTGCGAAGGGTCTCACCGATCGCACCCACATCGAGCGCCTCCTGCACAGGCAGATCCTGATAGACCCGACGCACAAGGATGCCGTGTCGGCGCAGATGCATGAAGCCGTCCATGACCATCTCACTCGATCCATGCAACCCGGTTGCAAACGGGGTCAGACCACCGACCCGATCAGCCAGGTCGCGCGCAGCCTGGTTGATGCCCAATGTTCCGATCAACTGCCGGTATTCAGTGTTGCGTTCATGACGAAGGATCAAGGCCGCGACCAGCGCATCGGACAAGGCACCGATGCCAATCTGCAGCGTTCCGGCATCGCGAACCAGGGTGCTTGCGTGCAACCCGATCGCGTATTCGGCGTCGTCGACATTTGCACGCGGCAAGGCAAACAGGCGTTGCTGCTGTTTCGTGCAGAGGACGATATCGAATAGTTCGTTGGCCGCGCCGACATCCGCATCGCCACCGAGGAAGGGCAATTCCTCGTTGACCACGCCGATCGACAACGGCTTCGGTAGGCCAGCCTCACGCATGTAGTCAATCAGGTCGAGGGTGACATCCGGGTTGCAGCCGAGGCTGTAGCGGGCTTGATCGCCTTGACCGCGCCGAGCGACCAACTGGGCGATCACATTGATGCCTGCTTCGACCAGATCACGCGCGACGGCGGTGTAGTTGAGGCTGACATAGTCACGCTGGGCCTGGCCGGAACCCAGCATCGCCCCGGACTGAAAGTAGAACTCGTGCACGCGAATGTTGGCTGGCAACGCATCTCGACGCATCGCCGACGCATAGTCGAGATCGGGATAGTCTTCACCGAACTGACGCTTGAGGAATGGCCCTGCGAAACGCCGCTCGATGTCGCTGGTCGGCTTGGGTACCTGCAGCGACAAGGCGGTATGGACGGTCAGGCGGCGCGACGGCTCGGCCGCGATGCGCCGATACAAGGCATTGACCAAGTGATTCGGCTTGCCCAGTCCGAGCGGAATGGCGAGCACCACATGGTTTCCGCACGATTCAAGAATGCGTTCGACACAATCCGCAATGTCGTCCAACTGGGTGATACGGTGCATGAAGACTCCACTCTGGCTACTCCGACATCCTACTGCGAAGCGCAACCCGCAACGGATGAGTTCCCATGTTGCTGTCCAGCTTGGGTATGATTCGCCGGAAGGGGTGCGACAAAATGTCAGAGCGTTTCAAAATCGCCATCATTGGATCCGGGCCTGGCGGCTTGTCGGCGGCGGCACGCGCGGCCGAGCGCAACGAGTCGCACGTGCTGCTCGAAGCCGAAGCGCATCTGTCAAACACGATTTACCTCTACCAGAAAGGCAAATACGTGATGGACGAGCCCGGCATCCTGCCGCTGCGCTCGCCGATTCCGTTCGAGGCCGGACTGCGAGAGACGATCCTCGATCGATGGAACGAAATCAGCGCACGGCTCAAGGTCAACGTGCGCCATCGTCACGAAGTCAGCGCGGTCAAACGTCGTGATGACGGAATTTTCGAAATCCGCTGCACCAACGGCAGCAACTTTGAAGCCGAGGCTGTGGTGCTGGGTATCGGCCTGCAGGGCAATCTGCGCAAGCTCGGCGTACCCGGTGAAGATCTTCCGTTCGTCCAGTATCAACTCGATGATCCGGATGCCTATGAGGGCGAGACGATTGTCGTCGTCGGCGCCGGCGATGCGGCAATCGAGAATGCGATTGCACTCGCCAAGCAGAATAATGTCGTCATCATCAATCGCAAGGATGAATTCGGACGCGCCAAGAAAGGCAACGAAAACGCCATCCTGAAAGCCATCGATGACGGCCTGATCGAGTGCTATTACAACTCGGCGCCGGAAAAGGTCGAAGCACTCAGTGCCGGGCGCAAGCCCGGTCGCATGATTCTCAACACATCGAACGGTCGCGCCCAGATTCTGCTCGACCGCGTCATCGCGCGCCTGGGTGCCACCGCACCGCGTGGCTTTGTCGAAGCCTGCGGCGTGGTCTTTCCAAACAAGGATCCGGCTTCGGTGCCGGCGATCAGCGCGCAATACGAATCGAATGTGAAAGGCCTCTACATCGTTGGCGCACTCGGCGGTTATCCGCTGATCAAGCAGGCGATGAACCAGGGCTACGAAGTCGTCGAGTACATCACCGGCACTGCGGTCGAGCCGGCCGATGCGCCCCTGCTCAAAGCCAAGTTTGCCAATCTCAAGGGTATCGCCGGCGTCGAGCAGGCGCTCGCCCAGATCCAGAAGAATGTGCCCGTGCTCTCGCACATCACGCCGCTGCAGATGCGCGAGTTCATGCTTGACTCGGACATCCGCACGCCGGCCGAAGGCGCCGTCATCTTCGAACGCAACGACTACACCAACAGCTTTTATTCGATTGTCGAGGGAGAGGTGCGCATTGCCGTCGAAGGCAAGGCCGCGCCCATCGTGCTGCGCCGTGGCGACTTCTTCGGCGAGATGAGCCTGATCTCCGGGCGACGGCGCTCGGCCACCGTTCTCGCCGGACCCAATTGCGTGCTGGTCGAGACGCCGCGCCGCTCGATGAACCGCCTGATCAATTCAGTCGAGGCCGTCAAAGCCGAGATCGACCGTCTGTTCATCATTCGCGCAATCCAGTCGCGTTTCGCCGCCGAGGCGAACGCCGCCCAGCTTGCTGAAATGGCGGCGCATTCGACCTTGCAGCGATTCAAGGCAGGTGACTATGTCTTCCAGGAAGGCGATGAGGGCGATTGCCTGCACCTGGTCCGGGTCGGCTCATTGACGATTTCGCGCAACATCGGTGGCAAGGAAATCGTGTTGACCTATGTCGCCGCTGGCAACTATGTCGGCGAGATGGCGCTGATGGGTGAGGCGCATCGTTCGGCGAGTGCACGCGCCGCGATCGCGACCGAGACAATTCGTCTCGACGGTGCCACGTTCAAGCGCTCGATCAACCAGATTCCGGCGCTCAAGCTGCGCCTGCAGAAAGAGTTCAAGGAACGCACGTCGGCCAACCTGGCCATGCAGGCAATGCCGGGTGGCGGCGACATCATCTCGTTCCTGATGGCCCAGGGTGCCGGTGAAGCGACCGATATCCTGCTTATCGACGAATCGCTGTGCATTCGTTGCGACAATTGCGAGAAGGCTTGCGCGGAAACCCACGGCGGCACGTCGCGACTTGACCGCGAAGCCGGGCCGACTTTCGCCAACGTACATGTACCGACATCCTGTCGGCATTGCGAACATCCGCACTGCATGAAGGATTGCCCGCCCGATGCCTTGCGCCGCGCCCCGAATGGCGAGGTGTTCATCAACGACAACTGCATTGGCTGCGGCAACTGCGTGCGCAATTGTCCGTATGGGGTTATCCATATGGCGAGCAAGCCGCCGAAGAAACCCGGCTTGCTGCAATGGCTGTTGCTCGGCCGAGGCCCCGGGCCGGGCGAAGCGCCCTACGATCACGATGCGCCCAAAGATCCGAAGGCAAAGAAAGCGGTCAAGTGCGACATGTGCAAGGACCAGGCTGGCGGCGCGGCCTGCGTGAGGGCCTGCCCCACGGGCGCTGCAATTCGCATCGGCCCCGAGGATTTCCCGACCTATGCCCAATCGAGGCGCTGAATCGATGGAATTCCTCGCTTCGCATGGGCTCCATGCAACATCGGATCACGCGTGCCATCAAATAAGCAGTGCTGCTGTTATGGACCTAACCAGTCGCGGCCAGCGGAGAGTGTGCCGTGCATGATGCCATCCTGACCTACGCGAAATCGCGCTACCTGTGGCTTTCACTGGGCCTCTGCGTGATTTCGATTGTGCTCTACATCTGGCACGACCCTGGCGTGGCACCCAATGGCGGAACCTGGCTCGGCTATACGCTGGGCACGGTCGCCGCCTTGCTGATCGTCTGGCTGATGCTGTTCGGTATCCGCAAACGCAGCTATTCAACAACGATGGGCAGCACCCTGGGATGGCTCTCCGCGCATGTCTATCTGGGCACTGCGCTGATCCTGATCGCCCTCCTCCACTGCGGTTTCCAGTTCGGCTGGAACCTGCACACGTTCACCCTCGTGCTGATGCTGATCGTGATTTTCAGCGGCTTTTTCGGCGTCTACACCTATCTGCGCTACCCGACCTTGATGACGCGCAATCGCGAAAACGCGACGCGCGACGCGATGCTCGACGAAATCGCCGAAATCGACCAGAACGCGTTGTCATTGGCCGATGGCATCGCCCCGGAAATCCATGCCGTCGTGTTGCGCTCGATCGAGAACACAAAGCTGGGCGGCGGCGTATGGACCCAGTTGCGCGCACGCGATGGCTCGGATATTGCGATCGCGCGAATCAAGGTGGCCATTGAACAGCGCGAAACCCAGCTCGGAGCGCCTCCACCCTCGCTGCAGGCCGGACAGACCATCCTGGCCATGGTCGATTTCCTCGCCGGGCGAGCCGATGACAAGCAATCCGAAGCCTTGCGCAAGCTCATCGACATGCTCTCGCGCAAACGCAGCCTGGCCACGCGCGTCGCCCGCGACATCCAGTATCAGGCAATCATGGAAATCTGGCTGTACATCCATGTGCCGTTGTCGGTGACCCTGCTTGGTGCCCTGACCGGGCACATCATCTCCGTGTTCTTCTACTGGTAGGAGCGACGAACTTGCCTCATTCCGTCTTGCCAGCAACGATTGACCGGAGCGCTTGCCGATGCGCTGGCTGATTCGCCGTGTCCTCAGAAAGGGCAAAAGCTCGATCTCGTATGAGGACGACATCCACTTTGGCGAAATCCTGACCATCGGCCGCGCCGCCGATCAGGCGATCTTCCTTCCCGACCTGCGCGCCGCCCTCAATCACGCCAGCATCACCGCCATCGGTAAAGACAAGTACCGGATCGAATCGCTGATCGTTGCCGGCATCCGCGTCAACGGCGAGATCACCTACACCGCCACGGTGGGTCCCGGCGCCGTCATCGAGCTCGGCTCGACGCGCCTGACCCTGCTCGATTCACGCGGCGACTACGACGCCGCGGTCGAAGTGGCGGTGATCGACAAGAGTGAGCAGGCCGAAATCGTTTCACGCCGGAAAAAACCGACCAGCCTTTCGGAAACCTGGATCAGCAAGCGCTGGCCATCCTGGCTCGGCTTGATCCTGGTATTGGTGCTCGGCCTGCTGCTGCCGGCCGCGACCCATGTCGTGCCGGGGCTGAACAAGATCCTGCGCTACTCACCGCTGCCCAGCACGGCATTCTGGAATCCCGGCGAGATCGATTCCGCACACCAGTTCTTCGCCAACGATTGCACGCGCTGCCATCAGCATGCC
>JBDTCQ010000318.1:0-19195 GCA_039923515.1 Dokdonella sp. | reverse complement strand
CGGCCAAAATTTTACAAGATGCGCACTGACGCTAAACGCGAAGCGTGCCTGCTCATCGCAGCGAGGATCCACTGATGATCGATGTGTACTACTGGCCGACCCCGAATGGCCACAAGATCACGATGTTTTTCGAAGAGACCGCGCTCGACTACACCCTCAAGCCGGTCAACATCGGCAAGGGCGAACAGTTCGAACCCAGCTTCCTGAAGATCGCGCCGAACAACCGCATGCCGGCCATCGTCGATCACACACCAGCGGATGGCGGCGATCCAATCAGCGTGTTCGAATCGGGTGCGATTCTTCAGTACCTCGCTGAGAAAACAGGGAAATTCCTGCCAAAGACGATCCGCGAGCGCGTCAGTGTCAACGAGTGGCTGTTCTGGCAGATGGCCGGACTGGGGCCGATGGCCGGACAAAACCACCATTTCAATCGCTATGCGCCGGAGAAAATTCCGTATGCCATCGAGCGCTATGAGCGCGAGACACGCCGTCTGTACGCGGTACTCGACAAGCAATTGCAGGGACAATCCTTTGTGGCCGGCACCGACTATTCGATCGCCGACATGGCGATCTACCCGTGGATCGTGCCGCACGAGGCACAGCATCAGGACCTCGGCGACACGCCCGAACTCAACCGCTGGTTTGCCAGCGTGGCCGCGCGACCGGCGACCGTGCGTGCGTACGCCATAGGCGAAACCATCAGTCCCTCCAGCCAGCCCATGAGCGAGGAGGCACGGCGCAACCTGTTCAACCGACCGGCCGTTTGAGTGGACGACACGGTTTCAATCGTTGACACGCACCGCGATAATCGACCGAATCCAGGGAGAAACCGATGCGTGCGATTTTGCTTGCCTTGCTGCTCTTGCCCGTCCAGCTAGTAATGGCTGATTCCTTGAATCTCGAAGCGATCTTCGGCGGCGGCGGCCTTGATGGGCCGGTGCCGCGCAATCTGAAGATTTCGCCAGATGGTCAACGGATCACTTTTCTGCGCGCCCGCGCCGAGGATCAGAATCGACTCGACCTGTGGGAATACCATGTTGCCGGCAAGTTGACCCGGCGCCTCGTCGACGCCGATACGCTGGATAGCGGAAGCGAGCTCAGTGACGCTGAGAAGGCCAGGCGCGAACGTGCGCGTATCGCCGGCATCACCGGCATCGTCAGTTACCAATGGTCGTCGGATGGCAGAGCTCTGTTGTTCCCGCTCGGCGGCAAGCTCTATCTTTATACTCTGTCGAGTCCGGCCGACAAGGCCGTGCGTGAGTTGCCGACCGGCGGTGATTTTCTTGATCCGCAGATTTCACCCAAAGGCGGCTATGTCTCCTTTGTCCAGGGACAAAACCTCAAGGTCATCGATCTCGCCAGCAACGAAACGCGCCTACTCACCCGCGACGGCGGTGGCACGATTCACAACGGCGAGGCGGAATTTGTCGCCCAGGAGGAAATGGACCGCAGCAAGGGCTACTGGTGGGCACCGGATGATTCCGCCATCGCATTCGAGCGTTACGACGAAGCGCAGGTTCCGGTGGTCAAGCGTACCGAGGTGTATGCCGATCACACCGAGGTCATCGAGCAACGATATCCGGCTGCCGGCGAGCCCAATGTCACGGTCAAGCTCGGCGTGGTTTCACCCACGGGCGGCGAGGCGCGCTTCATTGATCTGGGCGAAGACACCGATATCTATCTCGTGCGTGTCGACTGGCTGCCGGATGGGAAACAGCTCAGCTATCAGATCGAACCACGCAACCAGCAAACTCTCGAACTGCGGCTGGTCGATGGCGCGACGCTGGAACAGCGCACCCTTCTCAAGGAAAGCAGCACAACCTGGATAAACCTGAACTCGGATCTGCGCTTCCTGAAAGACTCGAAATCCTTCGTCTGGGCCAGCGAGCGCTCCGGTTACAAGCATCTCTATCTGTACGGGATCGATGGCACCTTGCGCCACCCGCTCAGCAGTGGTGAATGGAATCTCGACAAGCTGCTCGGCATCGACGAAAAAGCCGGTCTGGTCTATGTCCAGTCCAATCGCGATTACGTACCTGATACCCAGGTCTATGCGGTGAAGCTCGATGGCAGCAGCGCGCACACACCCACCCGCATCAGCAAGCAGGACGGCACGCACGCAACAACCTTCGCCGAAGACGCTTCGATCTACCTCGACACTTTCAGCGATCCGGCAACGCCACCCCAAGTCAGCCTGCACAAGGCCGACGGGAAATTGATCGCCTGGATCGAACAGAACAAGCTCGATGACACCCATCCCTATGCGGCCTACCGCGATGCGCGTATCGCCCCGGAGTTCGGCACACTCGCCGCTGACGATGGACAGACGCTGTACTACCGCGTCTACAAGCCAGCCGGGTTTGATCCAGCCAAGCGTTATCCGGTCTTCAATTTCTACTATGGTGGCCCGCATTCACAGAAGGTCGTGCGCGCCTGGGGAGAACATTTCCTCAACTACTTGGCCCAGCAGGGCTATGTCGTATTCACCCTCGACAATCGCGGCATGGACCGCCGCGGGCGCAAGTTTTCGGATGTCATCTATCGCCAGCTTGGCAATGCCGAAGTGCTCGATCAGGTGGCGGGTATCCGCTGGCTGAAGACGCAGCCGTGGGTCGATGGCGAGCACATTGGCGTGTTCGGCTGGAGCTACGGGGGCTACATGACCACCATGCTGCTGGCCAAGGCATCCGACCAGATCGCCGCCGGTGTCGCGGGCGCCCCGGTCACCGACTGGACGCTGTATGACACGTTCTACACCGAGCGCTATCTGTCGACGCCGCAGGACAACAAGGCCGGTTACATTCGCAGCGCGCCATTCGCCTGGCTGGATGGACTGACTTCACCGCTGTTCCTGATTCATGGCATGGCCGATGACAATGTGCTTTTTGCCAATTCAACCGCGTTGATGTCGGCATTGCAGACGCGCGCTATCCAGTTCGACCTGATGACCTATCCGGGTGGCAAGCACGGCCTGTCGACGACGACCATGAAGCTGCACTCCTACCATGCGATCGTCAACTGGATGGATCGACATCTGAAGCCGAATCTGTCGACACAAGGCAGCCAGCCTTAGCAGCCAACTCAAGCAGGCCAAGCCATGTTCATCGGAATTCTTGTTGCGGCGAGTGTCATCCTGCTGGCCGCCATCGTGATGTTCAATCGGCTCGTAGCCGATCGCAACCAGATGCGTGCGGCCTGGAGCGACATCGATGTGCAATTGATGCGCCGACACGACTTGACCCCGCAACTGGTGACTGCGGTCAAGGCTTACGCGACGCATGAGCGCAACACCTTGGAGACGATCACCACATTGCGCGCACAGACCAAGGCGGCGGCGGGACTGGCGGATCGCGCCCGCCTGGAGGATCAACTGGGCACTCAGATCGAGCGTCTGCTCGCTCTGCAGGAAAGTTACCCAGACCTGAAAGCCAGCGAAAATTTCATGCAACTGTCACGGGATCTCGTTGCAATCGAGGATCACCTGCAGTACGCAAGGCGCTATTACAACGGTGCTGTGCGCCAGTTCAATACACGGATCGAGCACTTCCCCGACCTGATTGTGGCCCGTCTGGCCGGCTTTCAACGTGGAGAGTTCTTTGAGGCCAATGCCGAACAAAGGAGCGCGCCATGATCCGCCTGTTTTCGATGGTCTTGTGGTTGCTGTGCTGCATGGCCGCGCAGGCCGATGAGCGTATCCTTGATTTTCACAGCGACATCGACATTGCCACCGATGGTTCGATGATCGTGGCCGAGACGATCAAGGTGAATGCCGAGGGCAACCGTATCCGTCGTGGCATCTATCGTGATTTTCCGACCAGCTACCGTGATCGCTACGGCAACCGGGTCAAGGTGCTGTTCAAGCCAATCGATGTGAGTCGTGATGGCCAGTCGGAGCCCTGGCATGACGAAGGTCTCTCGAACGGAGTGCGTGTTTACTTCGGCGACGCCAACGTGCTCCTCGACAGCGGCGAGCACACCTATGTGTTTCGCTACACGACCACGCGTCAACTTGGTTATTTCGATGATCATGACGAGCTTTACTGGAACGTCACGGGCAATGGATGGGATTTCATCATCAACTCAGCCAGCGCCGTGGTGCGCTTGCCCGGGTCACCCGATGGCTCGCGAACCAAGGTTGAAGGCTATACCGGCGAGCAAGGATCCAAGGCGCAAGATTACACCGCGCGCATCGATGCCAATGACCGAGCCCTGATTGCCACAACGAAGCCTTTGCAGCCGCAGAATGGTTTGACTGTCGTGGTCAGTTTTCCGAAAGGGATCGTCACGGCACCGGATATGAACCAGAAGCTGGCCTGGTTCGCCGCCGACAACCGCCGTGAGGCCGTGCTTGGTATCGGTCTGATCGTGCTGGTCGGTTTTCTCTATATGCAATGGCGTCGCGTCGGTGTGGATCCAAAGGGTGGTGTGGTCATTCCCGAATACGATCCGCCGCCCGGAATATCGCCGGCGACGGCGCGTTACATCAGGCGGATGGGGTACGACGATCGTTGCTTCGCCGCCGACATGGTCGATCTGGGTGTCTGCGGCGCGGTGACAATCAGCAACACCGCCGGCTCCGATTTCTCGATCCAGCGTGCGAAAGCGCCCGGTGCCGATGTTCCCGATTCCGCACGCTTGCTCTACGACAAGCTGCTCGGCACGCTCACCTCGCTCGAGTTCAAGAACGAGAACCATGTGACGATCGGCGCAGCGCGCAGTGGACACGAAAGTTTTCTCAAATCCACTTACGCCAAGTCCAACTTCCGGCGCAACGACGGCATTGGTTGTCTTGGCTTGCTGATCGCGCTCGCGGCGATCATTGGCGCGTTCATGATGGATCGCCTTTCGATCACGCCCGGCGTGATCGTGCCTACCGTCATCACTTTTTTCGCCGCTTCGGCTGTGAGTACGGTTTCCTACAAACTGGTCAGCGCCTGGCGCGAGGGGCGGCGGCCGATCGGCCTGATCATCGGTGCCGTCGTAGCGATCGTGGCGCTCGTTGTCGCCGCGGGATTACTGAGCTGGGCCAGCAGCATCCTGTTCGCCGTCCTGATCGCACTGATCGCCGGAGTACAGGTGCCGTTTGGATACTGGATGCGTGCACCCACCGAGCAAGGTCGCAAGCTGCTCGATCGCATCGAGGGATTGCGCCTGTACCTCGGCGTCGCCGAACGAGACGACCTGACCCGGGCCAAGGCGCCACCGATGAGCGTCGACGAATATCAACGCCTGTTGCCCTATGCACTGGCGCTTGATGTCGAGAAAACCTGGGGCGACAGACTCGCCGCCGCGATCGGCCCGGCCGCCGTGGCTGCCGCAGCCGCGGGTATCGCCTGGTACCAAGGCAGCGGTCACGGTTTTGATGCGAGCAGTTTTGGCAGCTCGCTTGGTTCGAGCCTGAGCAGCGCTATCAGCTCATCAGCGTCCGCACCCGGATCATCATCGGGTGGCGGTGGCGGCGGTTCGTCCGGCGGCGGTGGCGGCGGCGGCGGTGGCGGTGGGTGGTAGTTATCTGCGGTCAGCGGGGGAGCTGTAAGCGGTTAGCGGGAAAAGCATCGCGGTTGTAGGAGGCCCGATGCTTTTCACCACATTGAGACAAAAGTATCGCCGCTGAAGCCGCTTCGTACCGGGATGTTTGGTCTTGCGATATGGGTGAAACCCAACGATCGTCACCCATTCGCGCTGCGCGAAAGACCCGCGGCGTTTACTGCCGCCAGATACTCCGCCCAGTTCGCTTCCTGATCACGCCCGAGTTCGTGCAGCACGTCCCAGGAAAAAATTCCGGTCTGATGACCGTCGCTGAATTTGAGCAGGACGGCGTAATTGCCGACCGGCGTGATCTCGTCGATACCGACATCCTGCTTGCCGCCGACCAGAATCTTGTTGCCATGACCCTGCACTTCTGCACTCGGCGAATTCACGCGCAGGTATTCGGCGGGCAGATGGAAACTGCTGCCGTCATCGAAACCGACTTCGAGGACATGCGAAGCGCGGTGCAGGGTGAGTTGAGTCGGGGTAGGCATTGGACGGGAATCGGGAATGGGGAATTGAGAATGGGTTAAATCAAGCGCTATGCAAGGACTCGCGAACTGCTGCTTTTACGATTCCCCATTCCCCATTCCCCATTCCCTGCTGTCAGTCAATGCACCGAATCCGAACGAGGTACGCGCGGACTCATGGGATCGGGTGGGGAGCCGGCAACCTGCCAGAGCGCATCAAGGTAACCGGTGCCAAAGCCGATCGAGGCGATCTCGTCGAACCCGTAGTCGCCGGCATCGGCGTGCCAGTGTGCGTTTGGATCGATCTCGCGCAAGAGCAGGGCATCACTCTCAATGCCGGCCAACTGGCCGATATAGCTGACCTCACCGTCCTCATCCTCGACCACATTGATTGATACCAGTGGTGCAAAGCGCATCGCGGCATCGGCAATCGTGGCCCAGTCATCGAGCGGGAAATCCTTCGGTATGAGCAAGGGTTCGTCGCGCAAGGCCAGGGCCTTCTCGACGAACTCGCGCGAGGGATCTTCCTCGATCTGGCTCAGGTCGGCGATCAGCACAACGACGTAACCGTCGAAGCGCATTGCATCACCCACTTCGGCGATCAGGCAGAAATCACGCGTAAGGCCAATCACATAGCCGTGGATCCAGCCCGGCTGGATACGCTCGCGGGCCAAACGCATCGGGATGCGTGCCTCGAATGCCTCGCGCAAAACGGCGCGGACGCCTCGGGACTTGAACGGAACAACAGTACTCATGGCGCTATGGTCGGATGAATGGCTTGCCGCTGCAAGTTTGAAGCCGCGGGATTTGGGATTCGAGATTCGGGATTCGCAAAATCAAGAGCCGCAACGTGTGCTGCTCTGCCGAATCCCGAATCCCGCGCTAAAGAATGTACCTCGAAAGGTCTTCGTCCTTGACCAGCTCACCGAGATGGGCATCGACATAAGCTGCGTCAATCGTGAGTTCGACGCTTTCGTGGTCACAGGCGGTGAACGAGATTTCGTCGAGCAGGCGTTCAAGAACAGTATGCAGGCGTCGGGCGCCGATGTTCTCGGTGCGCTCGTTGACCTGGAACGCGACCTCGGCAAGCCGCTGGATGCCTTCGGCGGTGAACTCGAGTTTGACCCCTTCGGTACCGAGCAAGGCGGTGTACTGCTTGGTCAGCGCATGCTGCGGTTCGCTCAGGATGCGGCGAAAGTCGTCGGCGTTGAGTGCGCCGAGCTCGACCCGGATCGGAAAACGACCTTGCAATTCGGGAATCAGGTCGGAGGGTTTGGCCAGCGAGAATGCGCCCGAGGCGATGAACAGGATATGGTCGGTGCGCACGATGCCATGTTTGGTCGAGACCGTGGAGCCTTCAACCAGCGGCAGCAAGTCGCGCTGTACGCCTTCACGGCTGACTCCGGCGCCACTGAACTCGCCGCGCTGGGCGACCTTGTCGATTTCGTCGATGAAGACAATGCCATTCTGCTCACAGTTCTCGATCGCCTGAGCCTTGATCTCCTCGTCATTGACGAGCTTGCCAGCCTCCTCCTCGATCAGGATCGGCCGCGCCTGGGCGATACGCAGCTTGCGCTTCTGCGTCTTCGATCCGGACAGCGACTGAAACATGCCGTGCAACTGGTTCGACATCTCCTCCATGCCCGGGGGCGCCATGATCTCGACGCCGATATTGAGAGCGACGTCGATCTCGATCTCGCGCTCATCAAGCTGGCCTTCGCGATACTGCTTGAGCAGCTTCTGCCGCGTGTCGGCGGCGCGCTCATCGACCGCTTGCGGTTCGTTGGCAAAGCCGACGCCCTGGCGACGTGGCAACAGTGCATCGAGGATGCGGTCTTCAGCACGATCTTCCGCCTGCGCGCGCACACGCGACTTGGCCTGCTCGCGAGCCATCTTGACCGCCGCTTCGGCGAGATCGCGGATGATCTGCTCGACATCCTTGCCGACGTAGCCAACCTCGGTGAACTTGGTTGCCTCGACCTTGATGAACGGCGCATTTGCCAGCGTCGCCAGGCGGCGCGCAATCTCGGTCTTGCCGACGCCGGTCGGGCCGATCATGAGGATGTTCTTCGGCGTCACCTCATTGCGCAGCTCGGGTTCAAGCTGCATGCGCCGCCAGCGATTGCGCAAGGCAATCGAAACCGCCCGCTTGGCCGCCGTCTGGCCAATGATGTAGCGGTCAAGCTCGTGGACGATTTCGCGTGGAGTCATGGATTGCATGGTTTGAGTGCCGAGAATGGGGAATAGGGAATAGAGAATGGTTTAAGAGCAGGAAAAAGGAGATTCGGAAATCGGGAGCAAGTGAAGTCAGAGCCGAAACTAGCGGTTTGGCTTCTACCGATTCTCTATTCTCAATTCCCCATTCACAGCTCTTCCACCGTCACATTGCTATTCGTATAAATACAGATATCGCCGGCGATCTTGAGTGCTTGTTCGACGATGGTGCGGGCGTCGAGGTCGGTGTTTTCGAGCAGGGCCATGGCCGCAGCCTGCGCGAAGGGTCCTCCCGAACCGATGGCGATCAGGCCGTTTTCGGGTTCGACGACATCGCCGTTGCCTGAGATCAGCAGGGAGGCATCTTTGTCGGCAACCGCGAGCATGGCTTCGAGACGACCGAGCCGGCGATCCGTGCGCCAGTCCTTGGCCAGCTCGACAGCGGCGCGGGTCAGGTTGCCGCTGAATCGCTCCAACTTCTGCTCGAACAGTTCGAACAAGGTGAAGGCATCGGCTGTAGCACCCGCAAAACCGGCTACCACGTCGCCCTTGCCCAGGCGGCGAAGCTTGCGCGCGTTGGCCTTC
This sequence comes from Dokdonella sp., assembly GCA_039923515.1. Classification (GTDB taxonomy): domain Bacteria; phylum Pseudomonadota; class Gammaproteobacteria; order Xanthomonadales; family Rhodanobacteraceae; genus Dokdonella. The sequence goes on along the minus strand of JBDTCQ010000318.1, from coordinate 10,397 downwards.
ATGATCGTGTTGCCCAAGGTGACCTGACCGTCGCCGCCAATGACGACCTTGCCGTTGCGACGCACGGAGACAATCGTTGTGGCGTGAAAGGATTCCATCGGGGTTTCGCAATCGGACGAGACCCGACTATCTGGGGATCGTGGTGCACATTCCAAGTGCCGAGCAACCATCCACGGATGCCGGCTGCGACCCGGCAGGTAGCCGGATCCGCCCTCAGCGCGGCAGTACTTCCACCGACCCCACCGTACCGTTCAGCAGGTGCAGTACACGCACCATGTTCGAGTCGCCGAAATCGTAGGTCCACTCCTCGCGCCGCTGTTCACGCCAGTTCTCGACACCCGGCCCCGGTCGATAAACGACACTATCGTGTGCTTCGCGACGTGCGGCTGGCTCGCCACAGCGCGCAACCAGTTCGCCGCTGCTGAGGCCGGCGAAGTTCATGTTGGCCCGGCAACTATCGCCAATGTCACGCACGCCGTAACCCAAGGTCTCGCCACGCTGCAGATCGCCATCGCGAAAGACCAGCCGCAGCATCAGCGCACGCGGTCCGAAGTTGTAGTACCAGACACTCCACTGCACCTCGCGTTGGCGTTCCAGCGGCGAGTCACGGCCAACCACGTCCACGCCAAGCCAGCTTTCCGACCAGAATGGCTCGCCACAGCGGTCGCGGACCTGGAAATCACGCGCATCATCGGCAATCACGCGGCTGCCACATCGCAAGGCAAATGCGGCCGGACTGGCCAGCAACAGGATCAGGCTGAGCAAGGCGCAGGATCGGATCATTGGCAGGTTTCCGTTGGTGTGGTCGGGGACAATGATGGGTAGACGCATAGTGTCGCTGATTCGTTCCCTGCGCTGCTTGGTATAGTCGTCCACCGCATCCAAAGGAGTTCAGCCGTGGCGATCTGGAAGCAGTCGATCGACCTTGATCGGATCAATGCCTGGAACAAAAACACCCTGGTCGAATACCTCGACATGCGCGTTACCGAGATTGGCGATGACCATGTGCGTGGCACGATGCCGGTCGATGCCCGCACCAAGCAGCCGTTTGGCCTGCTCCACGGCGGCGCTTCGGTGGCGCTGGCTGAATCGCTGGGCAGCCTTGCCGCCAACCTGGTTCTTGATGTGGACAAGGAAATGGCGGTCGGTCTCGACATCAATGCCAACCACTTGCGCGCGGTGACAGCGGGTGTCGTCACCGGCACCGCGCGGCCCCTGCATATCGGCCGCACCACCCAGGTCTGGGAAATCCGTATCGAGGATGAGGACGCCAATCTCGCCTGCATCTCGCGCCTGACCATGGCCGTCGTGCCGCGCCGTTTGCCCAAGGCAGTCTGACCCGGTGGACAGCCTGGATGCCCCGTATGCCGGGCTCAGCCCCGATCTGATCCTCGATGCTGTGGCCGACGCGGGCTACGAACCGGATGGGCGCATGCTCGCGCTGGGCAGCTACGAAAATCGGGTTTATCAGGTCGGCATTGAAGAGGCATCGCCGCTGATTGCCAAGTTCTATCGTCCCGGGCGCTGGAGCGATGCGGCAATCGACGAGGAACATGACTTTGCGCTCGAACTCGATCAAGCCGAACTTCCGGTGGTGGCACCCATCGTCATCGACGGGCAAACCCTGCTCGAGTTCCAAGGCTTTCGCTTCAGTCTGTATCCGCGCCAGGGCGGGCGTTCGCCGGAACTGGAATCGCACGAGAACCTCGAATGGATGGGACGTCTGCTCGCGCGCATCCACGGCATCGGCTCGCGCTCGGTGTTCAGCGAACGCGGCCGCATCGATGTCGATACGTTTGTGCGCGAACCCGCCGAGGCCGTACTCGGCTCGGAGTTGCTGCCTTCGACCCTGCGCAACCGCTATCGCGAGGCGACCGACATCCTCGCCAATCTGCTCGACGAGCAATTGCAGTCGATCACGCCGATCCGCCAGATCCGCCTGCATGGCGACTGCCACCGCGGCAATGTCCTGTGGACCGACGCCGGCCCGCATTTTGTCGATCTCGATGACGCACGCATGGGCCCGGCCGTACAGGATTTGTGGATGCTCGCACCCTCACCCGCCGCGCTCGACAGCCTGCTCGAAGGCTACGCCGAATTCCGTGATTTCGATTTCGCCGAACTTGCCTTGATTGAACCCTTGCGCATCATGCGTCAGGTGCACTGGGCCGGCTGGGTTGCGATGCGCTGGCACGATCCGGCCTTCCCGCTCGCCTTTGACCATGTCGGCGAAGCGCGCTGGTGGGAAGAGCATTGCAACGATCTTGCAGCCGCCATCGATTCATTGCGTGAGCAGGCCGATTAGAGCAATCGGTCGATTGGTTCAGGCGAGTATTCTTGTCGCCTCCGCTAAGATGGCACCCCTGATGACCTCCGCTGCCGACCGAATCCCCGACCCTCCGCGCCGGGATGCGATGCGACCCGTGCGCTACCTGATACGCACGCCGCTGCTGGTCGCGCACATCGTGTTTGGCCTGCCACTGACGGTGATCGCGCTGAATCCGCTGCTCGGAAAGATCCCGGTCGGCAAACGGCGCCTCGATCAGTTCATGATCAGCTGGTGGTCGGGCACCCTGATCCGCGTGTTTGGCTTCCGCATCCGTTCGTTCGGCACGCCATTGCCGGGAGCGGTGATGTACGTGGCCAACCATCTTTCATGGCTCGATATCGAACTCATGCACAGCCAGCGCGCGATCGGTTTTGTGGCCAAGAGCGAAATCGCCAGCTGGCCCCTGGTCGGCTGGCTGGCCACGCGAGCCGGCACGATCTATCACCGGCGCGGCGATTCCGACTCGATGTCGGCCGTGCTCGAGCGCGTAGTCGAACGCCTGCGCCTTGGCGAGCCGGTCGGGATCTTTCCCGAGGGCGGCACGGGATCAGGTGATCGCGTGCGCACCTTCCATGCCCGCGTCTTCCAGGCCGCGCTGGATGCCGAGGTTCCGGTGCAGCCGGTTGCCCTGCGCTATGGGCGCAACGGGCGCCAGGATCCGGCCATGCCGTTCGGGCCGAAAGAGAGTTTTTTCGCCAATATGCTGCGTATTCTCGGCAACCCGTCGATGGATGCCGAAGTGCACTTCCTCGCGCTGGTCGAGGCAACGCCCGATGCACGTCGACGCATGGCCGAGGAGAGCCGCGCGCGCATCGCGGAGGCGCTGGGCTTTGGTGACGCCTGAATGGCTGAGCCGCACAATGCCCGTTCAGCAGCTCAAGCGGATCATGCGCAGCCATGAACGCCTCCGATTACCGACCGCCGCGCTTGTTGAGAAATCCGCATGTGCAATCAGTACTGGCCTCGAGTGGCGTGCGTCGCATGTTGTTCCGGCGACGTCTGTCCGCCCTCGAACACGGTGCCCGCGAGCATGTGATCGATTGCGGCGACGGCGTGCGTCTGCTGGGATTGCACACACCGCAGCATGTGCTCGCGCGTCCGCGCGGGCTTGTCGTGCTTCTGCATGGCTGGGAAGGCAGCGTGCAATCGAGCTACCTGCTGCACACGGGTTCGCGCTTGCTCGCGGATGGCTATGATGTCTTTCGCCTGAATTTCCGAGATCACGGCGATACCCATCATCTCAATCGCGAGTTGTTCCATTCATGCCGGCTCGATGAAGTGGTCGGGGCGGTCGGCGCGATTGCGACCATGTTTCCCGATCTGCCGCTGGCCATTGCCGGATTCTCGCTGGGTGGAAACTTCGCCTTGCGCGTCGCTCTGCGCGCACCGCAGGCCGGAATCCCGCTGGGCTATGCGCTGGCCGTGTGCCCCGCGATCAGTCCCAGCGATGCGATGAACGCGATTGAGCGCGCGCCGTGGTTCTACGAGGCGTATTTCCTGCGCAAATGGCGGCGCTCGCTGGTGACCAAGCAGCGCGCGTTTCCGCAACAGCCTCTGTTCTCCGCGGACGACATGCGCGGCAACCTGCGCGAACTGACCCGCGCCCTGGTCCTGCGCCACACCGGCTACAAATCCATCGAAGCTTATTTCGACGGCTATTCGATCGCCGGTGATCGCCTCGGCACGATGCAAGTACCGACCACCATCCTGACCGCGGCCGACGATCCGATCATTCCTGTCGAGGATTTTCGCAAGCTGCAATTGCCGGCCTGTGTCGAACTCGACATTGCGCCGAGCGGTGGCCATTGCGGCTTCATCCGCAGCCTTGCGCTGACCAGTTGGACCGAGGATTACATCAGCGAGCGCATGCAGCGGAATATCCCGGCTATCCAATAGTCCTGGCAGTTGTTGTCCAGACTTAAATCGCTCGCGGATTCCACAGGTTGGCGCTGAGCGTAAGCGAAGCCCAACGGCACGCGTGACAGGTTCAACGTCGCGCGAAGTGTATTTCGCGACTTGTTGGGTTTCGCTTACGCTTAGCGCCAACCTGCAAAATACTGCAGACCATCAATCGGCCGACACCGTACGCTCGCGCGCCCACGCACGTAGCGCTGAAACCTGATCCGACATCATCACCGACAGCGGCCGGGTCAGTCGGGCTTCCTCGAGCAGATGCGCGGTGGCCAGCGGTTTGTCCTCGGCGGCAGCGGTGTAGAGCGCGGCGACAACGAGTTGTTCAATCTCGGCACCGGAAAATCCATCGCTGGCGGCGACAATCGCGTCGAGATCGAAGTCGGCTGGATCGAGGTCGCGCTTGTGCAGGTGAATGCGCAGCACCTCGGCACGCACGTCGGCATTGGGCAGATCAACGAAGAAGATCTCGTCAAAGCGGCCTTTGCGCAGCAGTTCGGCGGGCAATGCAGCGACGTCATTGGCCGTGGCCACGACAAATACCTGGCCCTTTCGTTCAGCCATCCACGTCAGCAGGTAGCCCAGTACGCGCCGTGACACGCCATCGTCGTTGCCTTCCGTTGCCAATGCCTTCTCGATCTCGTCGAGCCAGAGCACACACGGTGAGAGCATTTCGGCGTTCTTGAGCGCGGCACGCAGGTTGCGCTCGGTTTCGCCCTGGTACTTGTTGTACAAGGTGCCGATGTCCAGTCGCAACAGGGGCACGCCGAAGCCGCCGGCAACGGCCTTGGCAGCGAGCGATTTGCCGCAGCCCTGCACGCCGAGCAAAAGGATACCCTTGGGCGGATCAAGCTTGACCGCGGTTTTGCGACCGCTGAACGCGGGCAGGCGTTGCTGGATCCAGTGCTTGAGCCGGGCCAGTCCGGCCACATCGGCGAAGCGCGCGGTCTCGTATTCGAAATGCAGCAGGTTGTCGCGATCAAGCAGTTCGAACTTGGCCTGGGCCAGCCCCGGCAGGTCAGCCGGGCCCAGCGCACCATCGGCATAGATCAGCTTGCGCACGATGCGCCGGGCATCGGCGAAAGTCAGTCCGGACAGGTTGCGCACGATTGTGCGCGCCGCCTCGGCATCGACCTCAACGCGCCGACCGCTGTTCTCGCGTGAATAGCTGAATGCTTCCTCGCGGACCAGCGCAGCCAGCGCCTGGATGTCCGGCAAGGCCATCTCGAAGCGTGTCGCCAATGACTGCAAGTCATCCGGCAAATCGAATTTCGAACCGACCAGGACCAGGGTGTGCTCGGCGGTTGCCTGACGCAGGACGATCTCGCGCATCAGGCGCAGGGTCATCGGATAGCGCAGGTAAGGCTGGAAATCGAGCAGCAGGAACACCGCCGCTTCGGTGCGTTGCTTGATCGAGGTCAGGGTCAGAGTGGCATCGGGAACAGCCTGTTCGCCGTCGTCATCCATGTCGATGCGGCGCAGGCCATCGGTGATGCTCCAGGTGAACAGGGGACGCAAGGACTGGGCGATCGCGTGGCGAAAGCTGTCAATGACGCGACCTTCCTCGACCGATTCGATGACCAGCAGCGGCGTACGCGCACGCAGCAACGTGGTGAGATCCTGATTGACGCCCATTGATTCCGCGCTATGCCGCCAGCATGAAGCGCGAAAGCCTATCACGCCTGCATACGGCATAATGGACGATTCCCTTGCGCCGCAAGCGCAGCCATCAGATCAAGAAGACCATGCTCAGAGAAGCCATCGAACACCATCGTCAGGGCCGCCTTGGCGAAGCCGAAACCGCCTATCGCGAAGCGCTGGCAGCGAATTCCTCCGATGCCGAGGCCTTGCGCGGCCTCGCTGTCGTGCGGCGGGCGCTTGGCGACCTCGCCGAGAGCGCCACGCTGATCAGTGCGGCCCACGAACTGCAACCCGAACAGACCAACCTGTTGCTGATGCTTGGCTCCGTGCGCTTTGCGCAAGGTGATGTCGAGGCCGCACACAAGGCCTATGAGCGCGCCCTTGTCCTCGATCCAAACCTGGCCGGCGCGCATACCGCAATCGGTCACATCGCGATGATGCAAGGCAAGCCGGATCTGGCCGATCAGCATTTCCGCACCGCGCTGCGCGTCGAGGAAGATCCGCAGGCCTTGAACGGGCTTGGCACCCTGGCCCTGAACCGTGGTGATGCCGAGACCGGAATCAAGTACTTCACGCGCGCCGCCGACCTTGCGCCCAACGATGCGCCGATTGCCTTCGGCCTGGGCCGTGCGTTTGCGGCACGCAACATGCTTGCCTTTGCGGAGCAGGCTTTGCGCAAGGCGCTGCGTCTGAATCCAGGCATGCCCCAGGCAAATGGAGCCCTCGGCCAGTTGCTGATCCAGGACAAGCGCATCGCCGAAGCCGAGCCGTATTTCCAGGCGCTGAGCGGAATCCCCGGATTTGAGTTGGCTCACGCGTTGGGACTTGGCGATGTGGCGCGCATGCAGGACCGCTTCGAGGACGCGGTCGGATTCTATGAGCGAGCGCTGGCTGTGCGCCCGGAACATGAGGCCTGTTTCGAGGCCTTGTTGTGGTCACTCGGAAAGCTTGGTCGTGGCGAGCAGTTGCTCGCCCTGCTCGACCAGCGCATTGCCGAATTCCCCGAGCAGTCACGCTGGCGCGCAACACGGGCGCGCATCCAATCCAGCAGTGGTCATCCGGCCAAGGCTGTCGCCGACTGGCAACGCCTGCGTGAGATCGAACCGCAGAACCCCGAGGTGGCCGTCGAACTGATGAGGGCTTACGGACGCAATGGCGACTTTGACCAGGCCAGCGAGCTGGCCGAGGCCAGCGTTGCGCTTGCGGCAAGCAATCCGGAGCTGACTCTCGTGCGTGCCCGCGCGCGCCTGCGCAAAGGCGAGAATGAAGCCGCGCGTGAACTGCTCTCCACGATCAACCTCACCCGCATCGATCAGGATCTGACCCGCAGTTGCAATCACCTGTCCGGCTTGTTGAATGACCGCGAAGGCCATTACGCCGAAGCTGTGCGTTGTTTCCGCGAGGCCCAGAATGGATTGCCGGGCTCATTGCCCATCCTCGATTCGCTACCTGCCGATTATCAGACGGCCATCAACCAGGCCCAGGGCGAAGCGTGGAAGCACGCGCCAATCCTGCTCATTGGCGCACCGGGCAGCGGGGTCGAACGCATCGCTGCGTTGCTCGCCGATCAGACCGGCGTCAACGTGCTGCGTGATCGCGTGCAAGGTCTGCGCAACGATTGCTTCGATGCCGCTACGATCAATCTCAGCCTTGAGCAGACCCCGGCGACCGAAATCGAAGCGCATCGCGAGAATTACCTGGCCTCGATGCGCGGCCGCATTGATCTGGACAAGCCGCTGATTGACTGGATTCCGCGCTTCTACGCGCACTACTTGCTGGTTGCACGCCGCATCATGCCTGGCACCAAGGTCATCCTCGTCGACCGTGATGCGCGTGATTGCCTGCTTGGCTGGTTGGCCTTCGGTTGGCTGCCTTACGCAGGCCTCAATGATTTCGAAACTTGCGTCGAATGGCTGGCGCGGGCGCTGGCCCATGTGCGCCTTGTCGATGAGCACGGCGGCCTGCCGCATCTCGTCGTCAATGCCGAACAGGTGCTTGCCGATCCGGCCGGCGCCGGTGCCGAGCTGGCGCGTTTCGTCGGCATCGAATCGCTGGTGCCTGGAAATCTGAGTGCGCGCGTTGACCAGGGCCCGGGTGGTTTGCCGGCCCGCTTTGCCGATGGCCATTGGCAGGACTACAGCGAGGCGCTTGCCGATGCTTTCGCCACGCTGCCCGTCAAACCCTGATTGAACCCGAGGATCCCATGCACATCCGCAGCAAGAGTTTCCATGACATGCAGCCGATCCCGGCGGAGTTCGCATTCTGCCAGCCTGGACAGCATGGCGAGCGTTGCGTGTTTGCGGCGAACCGCAATCCGCATCTGACCTGGAGCGACGTGCCCGAGGGCACGCGTTCGTTTGTGCTGACCTGCATCGACGTCGATGTACCGAGCGTCGGCGACGACGTCAACCAGGAAGGTCGCAGTGTGCGCGCGTCGCTGCCGCGCACCGAGTTTGTGCACTGGTTGATGATCGACATCTCCCCCGAGTTTCGCGAGTTCGGCGCCGGCGCCTGTGCCGAGGACGTGGTCGCCCATGGCAAACAGGATACGTTTGGTCCACCCGGATCGAAGCAGGGCATCAACGATTACACGGGCTGGTTTGCCGCCGACGAAGCCATGCGCGGCGACTACTACGGCTATGACGGCCCGTGTCCGCCGTGGAACGACGAGCGTCTGCATCACTATCATTTTCGCGTCGCCGCGCTTGATGTCGCCAGCCTCGGCATCGACGGGCGCTTCGACATCAGCGATGTGCGCAACGCGATGCAGGGCCATGTCCTTGCCGAAGCTGAGATCATCGGTACCTATACCTTGAATGCATCGCTGCGGCGCTGATGCACATCGATGACAAATCCGCACAACGCCCCTGCTTTGCTGGAACTCGCCCGAACCGCAATCCGGGAGGGCGATCGGACGCGTGCCGACACGCTTTTTGCCGGACTTCTCGAAGCTGATCCACAGTCATTCGAAGCGCTGACCCACCTGGGCCAGCGTGCGCTTGCGGACGGGCGCCTGGACGTCGCACTGGACCTGCTCGCTCGAGCGCAGCGTGCACAGCCGGGCAATGCGCATGCCTGCAAGAATCTGGGTACGGCGTTGCGCGCCACCGGACACAAGGAACTGGCTGTCGAGCTGCTGCGTGAGGCGGTCAGGCTGGATCCCGATTTCTTCGTTGCGCGCTTGCTCTACGCCGCCGCCTGCGAAGACATCGGCCGCAGCCATGATGCGTTGACCGCGTACTTCGGCGCCGTGCATACAGCACAAAAGCTGGGCCGCTGGCTCAACGAGGCGACCACTGCGCCGATGCTGCAGACGTTGGTAACCCACGCAATGCGCACGATTGATGATGGCCGCAACGCGTTGTTTGCGAATTCACTGGCCCCGTTGCGGGAGCGCTTCGGTGCCGCGGCACTGACGCGGGTCGAGAAAGCGCTGGCCATTTATCTTGGCAACCTTCCTGCCGACTATCCCGATCCTCGCCAAAAGCCCTCGTTCTTGTATTTTCCCGACATTCCGTGCCAGCCGTGGTTCGAGCGCTCCCTGTTTCCCTGGTACGAGGACTTGGAGGGCCGTACACCGGCGATTCGTCGTGAACTGGATGCGGTTCTCGATGACGAGACGGCCTTCACCGCGTTCCTCAAGGCGCGTCCCGATGAGAACGTCGAGGAACATCTGAGCAACTCGCGCGGCCCGGCAAAGTGGGATGGCTATTTCTTCTACAACCATGGCGATCGCTTTGAGGGCAACTGCCAGCGTTGCCCGAACACCGCAGCCGCTCTCGATTTGGTGCCCCTGGTGCGCTTGCCAGCACATGCGCCGGAATGCCTGTTCTCCAAGCTCACCGCCGGCTCGCACATCCGCCCGCATCGTGGGGTGACCAATATACGAGTAGTTACTCATTTACCTTTAATCGTGCCGGGCAACGGCGCGCTTCGCGTCGGTGGCGAAGATCATGTCTGGCAGGAAGGTCGTTGTATCACCTTCGACGACACCTTTTTGCACGAAGCCTGGAACTTCAGTGAGCATACCCGTGTGGTATTGCTGTTCGATGTGTGGAATCCGCACATGAGCGAGGCCGAGGTGGCGGCGTGCTCGCAACTGGTGATGGATATCAGCGACTTCAATCGAGCGGCGGAGCTGGTCTCGCCGATGCGCGAGACAGGTCAGGCCTAGTTTGTGTGGAAGGCTGGTACGGGAACACGTCGACCACCCAAGCGCGCATCAATGAATCTTGCAAGGATCCAGGGCGGCCCTGTTTTGGCGAGTCCTGAATCACGCCATGCAGCGCTGAACTCTGACCCGAGCCCACCATGAAACAAGACGCTTTGGTCGCAGTCAATTGCCGGGCATCAACAGCAGCAATCCTGCACCGAGGGCAATCCGGTACAGGGCAAAGGCGGTGAACGTGTGCGTGCGGATATAGCCGAGCAGCCATTTGACGGTGATGAAACCGGTGAGCGTGGCGACGCCGAAACCGACGCCAATCGCGAGCCAGTCCTCGTTCCATTCACCGCC
>JBDTCQ010000317.1:0-11672 GCA_039923515.1 Dokdonella sp. | reverse complement strand
GCTGTCAGGAAGGTTGATGCGTGGATCGGCCACGACCGTAAAACTCTGCGTGTGGGTTTGCCCATCCACAGTCAACTCGGCGCTGTAGCGGCCGGGCGGAGCCCAGATGCCATCGGCATAGGGATCTTTGGTTTCTGTCGCTGACGGGTAGTGCAGAGACCAGATGAAACGATGCATGCCCTTCGAGATTGCCAGCGGTGTCGCTTGCTCGATCCATTCGGGTGCTGAGCCGATTTTCGACAGATCCATCTTCGCAGGCGCTTGTGCGCTTGACCATTGCCGGACGAGGCTCCCATCAGCGGCGCGAATCGAGAGCGTCACCGGTGATTTCGCGTCGCTGCCGAGCCGGTAATCAATCTGCGCGCCACTCTTCGGATTCGCCGCCATCGGCTCGTCCTTCGGCAGGGGTGTGCCGGTGAAGTCGGCCTCGCGATAGCGGATTGCCGTGGCCGGTTCAAACAGTTGCGTCGTCGATGCGGACGATGGATCGAGCTGCCGCAGCGCACTGATGTTGTCGAGAATCCAGATGCCGCGACCGTGTGTGCCAATGACGAGATCGTCGCCATGCACATCGATGTCGCGAACCGAAGTGCGCGGCAGATTCTTCTGCAAACTCTGCCAGTGTCCACCATCATCGAATGACACATACATGCCGAGTTCGGTCGCTGCGTAGAGCAAACCGTGGCGTTTTGGATCCTCACGCACGGCGTTGACGAAATCGCCACTGCGGATCCCATCGACGATCAGTTGCCAGGTTTTACCCGCATCGCGGGTGCGATAGATATACGGTTTGCGATCATCGAGGCGATGGCGGTCAATCGCGACGTAGGCACTGTCGGCATCGAAATTCGAAGGCTCGATGATGCCGACCTTCGACCAGGCGCTCAGGGCCTTTGGCGTTACATTGTTCCAATGTTCTCCCGCATCATCAGTGCGCCAGATCAGACCATCATCGGTGCCAGCCCAGATGCGCTGATCCTTGATCGGTGACGAGGCAATTGCATAGACAACGCCGCGCCGTGACCCGTTGCCGAGGTTGTTGGCGGCGGTGACTTTGTCGAGGTTGGCCGGGACCGGTGGATTTTCGCGGGTCAGATCCGGGCTGATCGCCTGCCAGTGCTCGCCACCATCTCGGGTGCGCCAGATCTTCTGGTTGCCGTAGTAAAGCGTGCGTGGATCACGTGCATCGAAGGCCAATGGCAGAGTCCAGGTATTGCGATAGAGGTCAGGCTCAGCCAGGGTCGGATCGACCGAGCGGGTCTGCTCGGTGCGCAGATCGAGCTTGTCGACGCGACCACCGTAAATGATGTCGGGATCACGCGGATCCGGTGCGATCATGCCGGATTCGCCGCCTGCAGTGACTTCACGGAATTGCATCATGGTGATGCCACTGCGCGAGTTGCCGCGACTCGGCAAGACGATCGCGCCGGAATCCTGCTGCGCGCCATAGATGCGATACGGAAATCGATCGTCGGTGATGATGTGGTACATCTGTGCGGTCGGCTGGTTGTACCAGCTCGACCAGGTTTCGCCGCCGTTGACGCTGACCAGCGCGCCCTGATCGACCGCGAGAATACGTCGTTGCGGATCCGTCGGATCAATCCACAGGTCGTGGAAATCATCGCCGGTGTTGTCGCCCTTGAGTGGAATGAAGGTGCTGCCGCCATCATCGGAGCGCAGCACGATCGTGTTCAACACATAGATGCGATCAGGGTTGAGCGGATCAATCGTGATGCGACCGAAATACCAGCCACGTTGCCAGATACGGTTGTCGCTGCTTGTGCGTTTCCAGTTCGCGCCCGCGTCATCCGAGCGATACACGCCACCGGCATCACCATCGACAATCGCATAGACGCGATTCGGTTGATTCGGCGCAATCGCTACCCCGATGCGGCCGAGCTTGCCTTCAGCAAAGCCATGGCCGCGGATCGGCGTCCATGAATCGCCGCCATCGACGGATTTGAACAAACCCGAGCCCGGGCCACTGGCCGGCGGATAGACATTCCACGGTGTGCGCCGCGCCTGCCACAGTGACGCATAGATGACCTTGGCATTGCCAGCCTCGAAGGCGAGATCGATCGCCCCGGTGGCGTCATCCTTGCCGAGGATCTTTTCCCAGTGCGCGCCACCATCGATTGATCGGAACACGCCGCGTTGCTGGTTCGGTCCGTAGGCGTGGCCGAGGGCGGCGACATAGAGGCGGTTGGCGTCATCGGGATCAACGATGATGCGACCGATTTGCTGGGAATCCTCAAGGCCGATCTTTTGCCAGGTTTTTCCGGCATCGGTCGACTTGTACATGCCATCACCCTGGGCAATGTCCGAGCGCATGTCCGCTTCGCCGCTGCCAACATAGATCACGTTGGGATCGGAAGGCGCTATCGCCAGCGCACCAATCGAGCCGACCGGCTGATCGTCGAAGATCGGCTGCCACGTGCGTCCAGCATCGTTGGATTCCCAGACGCCGCCGTTGACCGAGCCGAAATAAAAATGTTGTGGCTGGCCCGGTACGCCTGCCGCCGCGAGCACGCGGCCGCCGCGGAACGGGCCGACTAGTCGCCAGTCGAGGTGGTCAATGAAGCCCGGATCAACCTGGGCAAGGGCTGTCGCGCTTGAAAACAAGAGCGCGAGCAGAAGCAACGGGCGTCCAAACATGGCGATCCCCAAGGCACGGTTGATCGCTCGATTGTAGCGGCTCGACCCGGAAATCCGCGGAGGCAGAAGTCATGCCTGACTGGCGCTTAGGAAGCGCCAGCGCATAACGACGGATCAGGCGCGGTTGGCGATGTCTTGCTGTGCGCGGAAACGCTGCAACGAATCGCGCAGGGCATCGCTGCGGTCGCGCATCAATTTCAACTTGGTGCGAGCCGAGATAAGGCGTAAGCGGAATTCCTCGCTTTGCTGCCATTCCTCGGTGGTCAGCGGAGCCTTGGGTTGAGGATTCGCAAACGATGCGGACGCGGCGGGTTTGACCTGGCGCAGTGCGCTGGCGAACTCCTCGGCGTCGAACTTGACTGGCATGGGTGGATCCTCGGGTACACGGAAATTCGGGTGGAACGGCGGGGCGCTGCTCGCATGCCCGATACGTTGCCAATGTGCCGAAACAGCATCGATGAATATGTGATCGCTGCCACGAGATCGCGTTTCGAATGGTTTCGTTATTGCATAGGCCACACGCCAGCCGACCTGCCTCGATATGCGGAAAGGACGATTTCCCGGGCCCTCACGCGGCCGTAATGACGATTTGACATGAGGGTGAAATGCACATTGCCCGCAAACCACATCACGATTATATTCGTACGAGAATATTCGTAACGCCGGCGACGTGCATGTGGATTGGGCTATCTGAACCCGTCGCCAAACACCCGATGCCCGCCTGATGTGAATGCGGGGCAGCCAAGCCGACGCGCTTGATCGTATTGAGGAGGAGGGAAAGTGACGCAAAATTCAACGACCTGTAGCGCTGCGCGCAAGCCTGCCGCTTCGGCAAAATGGCTCGTTGCGCCATGCCTGGCCGCGTGTCTGTGCGCGTGTGGCGGAGGCGGTAATTCTTCGAGCTCGAATCCAGCGGACAACACGCCAACCAATCCCGAAGCGCCTTACACGGTGGATCTCAGGCAAGGGCACTTGCTGTCCGACACGGAATTGAAGACGCCACCCATCGCGTCAGCTTCGGGCCTGTCGGCACCCACGCCGGACGAGCAGGCGTGGCTGGCCGAGAATCATCGACCCATACGGTCCATCAGCTTTGATGGCGACTTTTCCGATATCGAATTTCTTGCACAGGAGCTTGAAGGCAAGCGCATTGTCCAGCTCGGCGAAAGCTCGCATGGCACGGCGGAATTCAGCGCGGTCAAGGTTCGCGTCATCAAGTATCTGCATGAGCAACTCGCTTACAACGTGATTGCGTTCGAGTCTTCCATCGCCGGATGCCACATCCAGGATCAGGATCTGGACCTGCATCCACCAAAGCCCAGAGTCGGGGTGGAATGTGCATTTGGCGTATGGAACACCGATGATCTGAACGAGCTTGCCCGCTACATCCATTCGACGCGGCAGACGGCGACTCCGCTTCGGCTTGCCGGATTCGACATACAGCAATCATCGACTCTAGATTCGAACGATTCGCTACTGGGCTGGATTTCTCCCGTGCTGGATCGGATCCGACCGGAGCTGACCAACCCGGCAAGAGAGGCCATCGTTAATACCGACAGCGATCTGCGCTTGCTCTACATTTGCCAAAAAGCCAACCAGCCCAGCTGTCCAGCATTCGACAATCTGGCCGCCGCGCACTACCAACGCCTTGGCGAAATCTCTGCGCAGTTGCACGCGTTGGTCGATGCGACGCCGCTGGAAAGCCCGGATCGTGAGGAGGTCCTGTTCGTCTGGTTTGCCATCGACTCGCTGGCCGGCAACCTTCGCCTCAACCGCCGCAGCCTTGACGCCGATTGGGGCTACGCAGCGGTTCGGGATGCGCTCATGGCAGAAAATGTCACGCGTCTTGCGGAGTTGGCCTATCCCAATGAAAAGCTCATCGTGTGGGCCCACAACGCGCATATATCCGCGCTTCCGGACTCCAGCAACAATCCAGCCATGGGCAGCTACTTGCGAGCACGCTGGGGTAATGAGCTGGCCAGCATCGGACTCTTCATGCTTCGCGGGGTGACCGCAAACAACAATCGCTCCGCGCAGGCCATCAAATCTCCGCTCCCAGGATCATTGGAGGCATACACCTACACCCTGCGAGTCGGCGCACTTTATCTGCGTGTCCCCAACGTCGATGCGGCGGGCGCAGGGGACAACTGGCTGCATCGGCCCATTCCCAGCTATTACTGGGGCGCAACCGAGCAAACCGACACCATGACTCGGAGCTACGACGGCCTCATCATCATCGATCGGTCGACCATGCCGCATTACAACTGAGGCGACACCCGTCACGCCCAGGCTCGAGTTCCTCGGTTGGCGTGAGCGTGTTCCATCTATTTCGCCCGGGAAAGGCTCGCGTCAACTCGAACAAGCCATGGTGCGCTCTGCTGCATCCTGGCCGTTGGATCACGGCCCAAGATGACGCATTGCACGATCGAGGGCCGCGCCCGCATCATGGGCGATAGCCTGAAATGGACGCGAGATGCGTGGTTCGTTGCCGATTCGTTTCCAGAATTGCCGCGCCATTGGCGCTGCTTCAAGCCAATCAAATTTCTGTTCGGGAGCAGGCAAGGCGATCTCGTAGCGGCGCTCGACAATTTCGCCGCTGTTGGCAGGGCGAAAACGCATAGGCAACATGTCGTAGACCGGTGCGAGTTCGAGCGGCATTTCGTCAGCCAGATGTAGTGCGGCGTTGCCCAAATGCATATCCGAATTGCCGATGAGCAAGCCGAACCAGCTGATGACACGCAGACGATGTGCATCAGCATCACCGATCCAGCCATCGCGTGCGAGAAGCGGTGCGAGCCGCCACCACTCCATCATGCCAT
Organism: Dokdonella sp.; assembly: GCA_039923515.1. Classification (GTDB taxonomy): domain Bacteria; phylum Pseudomonadota; class Gammaproteobacteria; order Xanthomonadales; family Rhodanobacteraceae; genus Dokdonella. The sequence continues at coordinate 6,198 of JBDTCQ010000317.1, read as the reverse complement.
TGGCATAGAAGGCGGCATCGAGCGCAGCAAGGGACACGAAGCCTCGTCGCCCAAGTGCCGGCGTGCGGTCAAATCGTGTCGATTGCAGGAATACGCGGCCTTCCGATTCGATGATCTCGTTGCGCGCTGCGGGAAGATCGAATTCAAGCAGCACTGCGCTGGCATGATGTTCGCAGATCAGCAGATCAGCCCAACGTCGGCCCGCTCGTGTTTCTTTGCTTTCACTGAACTTGACGATAACCGGCGTCGTGCTTTCGCCAGACTGCAAGGTCACCGCGAACTTGGCTTGTTCGCCGCCGGCTGACGAGCCAACATCTTCGCCACGCAGGACGGCTTCGGCCAGTTGCGGATAGCGTGTCGAGCGCTGATCCTTTGCGACGGTGTCCGCTGGCGAGATGACGCCTTGCATGGCTTTTTGCAGCGAAGCCTCACCGAGTACCAGATCGCCGGGCGCATCGTCGCCGTGGTGGAGTAGGGCAAGCACCATGTCTTCGGGTAGCCAGTGTTTGAGATCCTCCGGCGCGGTGATCTCTCCAGCGATTCGCCGCGCGAAACTGCGCCCGAGAAATCCCTGCGGACGTTGATCGTCAAGGAACCACGGCAGTCCTGGGAAAAGACCGGAGGCAAAGTCGCCGTAGGTCAAAGTAGGGCGCGAACCGTTGGGTTCAAAAAAAAATTCATCGCGAGCCAGCGCGTAAAGTTCGCCGAGGGTGTGCGGCTTGCCGTCGGCATCGATGCGGTACAGCGGCCAACGACTGCCTGCGCGAGCAACCTTGCGGGTCAGCGCATAGCGTGTCGCGCGAGCTCGACCGATGCGCACGATGCGCGAGCCTGCGTCCGAAATCAGGCGTGAAACGCTAGGCTGGCTGATGCCGAGCTCGTCGGCAATTATGCTCGCCGGTTGCGCGCCACGTATTCGCAGCAAGGATGCCAGTCGATCCAGTCGCTCATCACTCATGAGTCAAATTGAATAGATTCATGAATAGATAGTCAAGCAGCCATTCGGCTTCTTAGTGCCTGGATTTTCTCAGGACAGTTAGTTAGCGAAAAATAAATTGATTATAAACAGTAGGTTGACTAATATTTCTCAGCGAATCGCGGCATATGCCCGGTTGGGCGTCGAAATTTCCGATCGCCGATATGAATAGATCAAATAGCTGATTCAAGCCACTTATGCCGCATTCCGTCCCACCGAAGGATTGCGCCACGCGCTGAGCAGATCGTCCTGACGCTTCATCGCATCGGCGTGGAAGCGCTCCTTGATATGCCCATAGCCGCGGATATGTTCGGGCACCGAAGCGATATCGACCGCGAGCGCGTGGTTCTCGTTGTCGAGTCCCGTCAGTAGCTCGTCGACCTGCTTAAAGTAATCAGCAATGAGCTGACGTTCCATCTTGCGTTCGGCGGTGTAGCCGAAGATGTCGAACGCGCCGCCACGCAAGCCTTTCAACTTGGTCAGAACCCGGAATGCCGTGAATACCCAGGGGCCGTATTCCGACTTGCGCAAATGACCGTCCGCATCTTTCTTCGCGAGCAGCGGCGGAGCCAGATGGAAATGGATCTTGTAGTCGCCTTCGAATGTTTCGCGGATCCTCTTCTCGAAATCGCCGCTGGTGTAGAGGCGGGCGACTTCGTACTCGTCCTTGTAGGCCATCAGCTTGAACGCGTAACGCGCAACCGCCTGGGTCAGGCTGGTGAAAGCGGGCGTCTCTTGTTGTTCGACACGGCTCACCTTGTCGACCAGGCTTTTGTACTTCTTCGCGTAGTCCGCGTTCTGGTAGCCGGTAAGAAATTCGATGCGACGCGCGATCTGTTCGTCGAGCGAAGTGCTGAGATTGAGATCGTCGAGTGCGTCGGCGCCCTGCGGCGTGGAAACACCTTCCGGTTTGACCTTGGCGCCAGCCGGATGCATCGGCAGGTTCAGCGGAATCGCGCCCGTTGGCAGCTTGGCTGGACCGACACCAGCGGCCCTGCGCACTCCGTCGATGTCATGCGCGCCCATGCGACCCCAGTTGAATGCGGTCTTGTTCATCTCGATCGCGGCGCCGTTGAGTTCGATTGCGCGCATCAGTGAGTCGTGGCTGACCGGCACCCAGCCCTTCTGCCAGGCGTAGCCGAGCATGAACAGGTTGGCCGCGATGGTGTCGCCGAGCAGGGCAGTGCCAAGCTGGGTCGCATCGACCAACTCGGGCTCCTCGCCTTCGAGCGCGGTGCGCACGGCATCAATGATCTTCTGCGCCGGGAACTGCATGTCCGGCTTGGTCGTGAACGTGCCGGGCATCGCCTCGTAAGTGTTGAGGACGACGTTCGAGCGATTGGCACGGATCTTCGACAACGCCCAGTAATCGTTGACCACGACCATGTCGCAGCCGAGGACGAGATCGGCTTCACCGGCGGCGATGCGCACGGCGTGGATGTCAGTCGGATCCTTGGCGATGCGCAGATGGCAGGTGACCGCGCCACCCTTCTGGGCGAGGCCGGTCTGGTCGAGCACGGTGCTGCCCTTGCCTTCGAGGTGGGCAGCCATGCCGATCAATGCGCCAATCGTAACCACGCCGGTACCGCCGATGCCGGTGACGAGGATATTCCAGGGGCGCTCGAAATCAGACGCGAACGTCGGCATCGGCAGGCTGTCGAAATCGACCTCACCGGGGCCGACCTTCTTCGTCTTCTTCAGGCCACCACCGTGCACGGTGACGAAGCTCGGACACAAGCCTTTCACGCAGGAGTAATCCTTGTTGCAGCCTGACTGATCGATCTCGCGCTTGCGCCCGTACTCGGTCGCCTTCGGCAACACCGAAACGCAGAACGATTTCTCGCCGCAATCGCCGCAACCTTCGCAGGCCAGGGTATTGATGAAGACGCGCTTCTTCGGATCCTCAAGCTTGCCGCGCTTGCGTCGACGACGTTTTTCGGTCGCGCAGGTCTGGTCGTAGATCAGCACCGTCGTTCCCGGGATTTCGCGCATTCGCTTCTGCACGGCATCGAGTTCGTCGCGATGGATGAATTCGACCCCAACCGGGAAGATCTCGGGCTTCGACCATTTCTCGATGTCATCGGAGACGACTATGATCGTCTGCACGCCTTCGGCACGCATCTGGTGGGCGATGTCGGGCACGGTCAGGGTGCCGTCGACCGGCTGGCCCCCGGTCATCGCGACGGCATCGTTGAAAAGGATCTTGTAGGTGATGTTGACCTTGGCCGCGATCGCCTGACGGATCGCCAGCGAACCGGAATGGAAATAGGTGCCGTCGCCAAGGTTCTGAAAGATGTGCTTGGTTTCGGTGAACGGTGCCTGGCCGCACCAGGTCGCGCCTTCGCCACCCATGTGCGAGAACGTATCGGTGCTGCGATCCATCCAGGTGACCATGTAGTGGCAACCGATGCCGCCATGCGCGCGCGAGCCTTCCGGCACGGCCGTCGAGGTGTTGTGCGGACAACCCGAGCAGTAATGCGCGGCACGCGGGAAGTTCGCGCGCGGCAACGTCAGCTCCTGCTCCTTGGCCTGGATCCACGCAACGCGTGAACGGATCGCCTCGCTGGTGAAAAAGCGTGCGAGACGCTTGGCGATCACCAACGCAATCATCGCCGGGGTCAATTCGTTCGTGCTCGGCAACACCCAGTTGCCTTCCTCGTCATACTTGCCGATGACGCTTGGACGCGTTGTCCAGTTGTACATGTATTCCTTCATCTGCGATTCGATGAAGGAGCGTTTCTCCTCGACGACGATGACATCTTCGAGACCTTCGGCGAATTCGCGGATACCGACGGGCTCAAGCGGCCAGGTCATGCCGATCTTGTAGACACGGATGCCGATGTCGCGCGCATCGCGGGCACTGATGCCGAGATACTCGAGCGCCTGCAGCACATCAAGATAGCTCTTGCCGGTGGTGACGATGCCGAGGCGCGCCTTCGGCGAATCAAGCACGATGCGATCGATGCGGTTAGCGCGCGCAAATGCGGTCGCGGCCTGCACGGCGTAGCGGTGCAGGCGCATTTCCTGATTCAGCGGCGGATCCGGCCAGCGGATATTCAAGCCGTCTTCGGGAAGCACAAAGTCTTCCGGCATCAGGATGTCGAGCTGGTGCGGATTGACGTTGACCGAAGCCGAGGATTCAACGGTTTCGGCGATCGTCTTGAAGCCGACCCAGCGTCCGGTGAAGCGCGACATGGCCCAGCCCAGCATGCCCATGTCGAGGATGTCCTGGACGCCGGCCGGATTCAGGATCGGCATCATCGCCGAGACGAATTCGAGTTCCGATCCATGCGGCAGGGTCGAAGATCGGCAGGCATGATCGTCAGCCGCGAGCGCAAGCACGCCGCCGAATTTCGAGGTGCCGGCCGCGTTGCCATGCTTGAACACATCGCCGCAGCGATCGACGCCAGGACCCTTGCCGTACCACATCGAAAACACGCCATCAAACTTGGCGCCCTCGAACAAATTGGTCTGCTGGGTGCCCCAGACCATGGTCGCGCCGAGATCCTCGTTGAGGCCAGGCGTGAACTCGATGTCCGAGCCCTTGAGGTGCTTTTTCGCCTTCCACAGTTCGAGATCGAGCCCGCCCAGCGGCGAACCGCGATAACCCGATATGAAACCGGCCGTGTGGATGCCGGCCGCGCGATCACGCATCTGCTGCATCAACGGCAGGCGCACCAGGGCCTGCACACCGGAAAGATAGATGCGGCCTTCGCGGCGCGTGTACTTGTGATCGAGCGTGTAATCGGTATCGATGGCGGGCGAAAGCAAGCTGGCGGGGACGGACATGCGGGAAACCTCAACGGCGGCAAACGGCGCGCCAGAACGTGGCCGGGCGGGAGCCGGCAAACTCCCTAGTTTAGCAGGCAGCCCGGCCCCAAGTCGCTGTCAGGGCAAGCTTGTCGGGGCGCGGAAGCTCGCCCATGAGTTCATCCCGTGCCGCAAGCGCACTGGCCATGCCGGGATGAGGGTGATCCGGACTAGGGCAGGGGTTTGGCTCGGAACGGAAACATCTGCTGGGCGACGAATCCATCCGGCATGTAGTCGCCGACAACGCCGTACTGGTTGGGCAGCTTGCGGTCGGCCTTGACCGCCGTGCCGAACAGATAGTCGATGAAGGCGTAATGCGCGGCGTAGTTGCGATCGATTGCCTCGTCATCCGAGGCATGGTGCCAGTGGTGGAAATCCGGCGTCACGATCAGGTATTTCAGTGGCCCCCACGGCACGCCGACGTTGGCGTGATTGAGCACTGCCTGGAATCCGACGATGAGAATGTAGGCATTGACCACCGCTTCGCTGAAGCCAATTACGAACAATGGCGCAACCACCAGCACACGCGTCACGATGACTTCAAGAACATGCTGGCGCGAACCGGCCAGCCAGTCCATTGTCTTGGTGCTGTGATGCACTGAATGGAATTTCCACAGAAATGGAATCTCGTGATAGGCGCGATGCGTCCAGTACTGCGCAAGGTCGGCCGCAAGGATGCACAGCAGCAACTGCGGTACGAACGAGATGCGCTGCACGGCAAGCTGGAAATCGTGCTGGACCATCCAGCCGAACCCGTGATGGATCGTGAAGTTGACCGTCAGCAGGATCAAGCCGACGAGGAAATGATTGACCGCGAAGTGCTTGAGGTCGGTCTGCCATTCCTTGCGGAACACCGGTTGTCCCTTGCGCAGCGGCAACAGCTTCTCGATGGCGACAAAGATCAGGGTCGAGCCAAGCAGATCGAGGATGAACCAGTCGAGCCCGATGTAGGGTGTGTTGTCCGGGAAATTGCCTACCGGCACGCGTGAACCGCCGAACACGACAGCGCCGATGACGAGGCCCAAGGCGAGCAGGTTGAGCGCGCGCCGCCGGCCGAAAATGATGTTGGCCAAGGCGAGGCCGCCGGCGATCAGCAAGGCCACCAGCATGGCTTGGCGCAGCACTTCGACCGAGTACTGGTGGCGCAGCTCGGGCGTGGTCAGGTATTCGGGGAAGTGGAAGGCGAGCACGCCCAGCAGGCAGAGAAAACCGAGGCTGAGCGCGATGATGGTCGAGATCAGGCCCTGGCCAAAGCGCAGTTCACCGCTGCCCGCCAGCAGGCTCGAGGTCTCATCGACAGTCGAGCGCAGCATCTTTGCCGGCTTTTGCGCCGCTGCACCCAGTGTGTACGGAATGCGGCTGATTGATCGTTTGCTCATGTCTGCTACTCGCGCAAGTGAAGTGGCCGCATA
>JBDTCQ010000316.1:0-5814 GCA_039923515.1 Dokdonella sp. | reverse complement strand
TATCGATGCCGATCTCGATGCAAGCTGGGAAGTCCTCGCTGAAGCCGTGCAGACGGTCATGCGCCGCCACGGTCTGCCCAACCCCTACGAACAACTCAAGGCCCTGACCCGCGGCCACGGCATCACCCGCGAATCGATGCGCGTTTACATCGAGACGCTTGAGCTTCCTGAAGCCGACAAGCAGCGCTTGCTTGATATGACGCCGGGCAGCTATACCGGTCTCGCTGAAAAACTGGCGCGCGGAATCTAGCGACAGGCAAGCGAACAGGCTCGACAAAGGCAAAGCGCAAACCGGGCTGAGCGGATGGTGCGCATAACCGAGTGCTCAGGCCGCGAGCGTTGGGACACGAATGCATGCCGGCGATCAACTCGACTAGACTTCGCGAGGTCGGTTCGATGTTCGCCATGACAAGAAGCGAGCTGGCCCATTCCTGACCATGGAGTCTGCTCGTGCTGCTCAGATTGTTGCTTGCTGGATTCCTGCTTGTGTCCCCGATTGCCGTTGCGCAATCTTCCTCGTCCTCGGCAAGCGGGCAATGCCCCGTTGAACCGACTTGGGACGACCCGGCCCGACCTGCGCATATTTTTGGCAATACTTGGTACGTCGGCACCTGTGGCATCAGCGCGATCCTGGTTACTTCAGCCAAGGGCCATGTGCTGCTGGATGGTGCCACCGCAAGAGCCGCGCCCTTGATCGAGGCAAATATCCGTGCCCTGGGATTCAAGCTCGAGGATGTTCGCTTCATCCTCAACTCGCACGAGCACTTCGATCACGCGGGTGGCATCGCTCGCTTGCAAAAAACCACCGGTGCCATCGTAGTCGCCCGCGAACCGGCAGCGACGATCCTGGAGCGAGGAAGCAACGACCGCACTGATCCGCAGTTTGGCGCGCTCGACGATTTCCCACCGATCAGCAAAATCCGTCGCATCAAAGATGGTGAAGTGCTTTCGCTCGGGGAACTCGCGTTGACCGCCCATGCAACGCCGGGACACACGCTCGGATCAACGAGCTGGACATGGAATTCATGCGAATCCGGCGACTGTCAAAAAATGGTTTATGCCGACAGTCTTACCGCCATCTCGGCCGATGATTATCACTTCAGCGATGAACAAGTCCATCCCGGGGTCGTCGCCACGTTCCGCACAACGTTCGAGACGGTTGCCGCCCTGCCCTGTGACATCCTCATGACTCCGCATCCCAGTGCGAGCCAACTTCTTGTCAGGCTAGGACCGGGCGCAACCGAAGCACTCATCGATGAGACCGCGTGCGCACGCTATGCAGAAGGTGCTGGCAAGTATCTTGATGCCCGCCTCGCCAAGGAAAAGACAAGCAACAAACCATGATCGAGACGAAAGCCACCGGCAAGCACTTCCTCGGCATGAGCGCGGCGGCGTTCCTGCGCGACTACTGGCAACAGAAACCCTTGTTGATCCGCAATGCCTTTGCGGATTTTTCCAGCCCGCTGACACCGGATGACTTGGCTGGCCTCGCCTGCGAGGATTTTGCGTTGTCGCGACTGGTCACGCACGATCCGGCCGGTGACCACTGGAGCTTGCGCAACGGGCCGTTCGCCGAAGCCGACTTTGCCAAACTGCCGGAGTCACATTGGAGCCTGCTCGTGCAGGATGTCGACAAATGGGACGCCGATGTAGCCGCCCTGCTTGGCCATTTTGATTTCCTGCCGAGCTGGCGCGTCGATGACGTCATGGTCAGCTATGCCGAGGATGGCGGCTCGGTCGGCGCCCACGTCGATCAATATGATGTCTTCATGATCCAGGGTCTTGGTCGCCGACGCTGGCAGATCAGCACTGACGCCGATGCACCGAAAGCGTTCAGGGATGACGTCGAACTCAAGCTCTTGCGCAAATTCACGCCGACCCACGAGTGGTTGCTGGAGCCCGGTGACATGCTCTATCTGCCACCCGGCATTGCCCACCACGGCATCGCTGAAGGTGCATGCCTGACATTCTCGGTCGGCATGCGCGCTCCGGCCGTCGCTGAGATGATCACCGATTTCGCGGGTTTTCTTGCCGAGCGCATGGGTGAGGAGTTGCGTTATTCGGATGCGGGGATTGCACCGGCAAAGCTGGCGGGTGAAATTGATGGCCTTGCTATTGAAAAGATCGGATCGGCGCTGCGGGATTCGTTGACGGTTGACCCGTCACTGGTCCGTGGTTGGTTCGGCTCGTTCATTACCCGCTACCGCGCCGCACACGAGGCGGTAGCGCGCAGCAAGCCCCTGGCCAGTCCTGAATTCGCCCGTCGACTTGAAGCGGGCGCCAACCTGCAGTTCAATCCATGGACGCGCTTGGCCTGGTCGACGGCGGCGCGTGGCGCAACCTTGTTTGTCGCTGGTGAAGCATTTCCATGCTCCCGTGAACTGGCCGAAAGGATGTGTCGTCGCACCACGCTGGAATCGAGTGAACTTGCAGCACTGGATGCGGCATCATTCGAACTGCTGCTCAACCTAGTCAACGCGGGACATCTCGCCCTGAGCCGAACCCGGAGTCGATCATGATCAACGCGGACTTCATCGTGGAACCCGCCAACTGGACGGCCGACATGGTCGATCTGCGCAGTGTGCGCAGTACGGTCTTCGTGAGCGAACAGGCAGTTCCGGAGGACGAAGAATGGGACGAGCTCGATGCTGTCTCCCAACATGTCCTTGCTCGAGACCAAGCCGGCCAGCCGATCGGAACCGGCCGCCTGACCCCAAAAGGTACGATTGGACGCATGGCCGTCGTCCGCGACTGGCGCGGCCGCGGCGTCGGTGATTCGATCCTGCGCGTGCTCCTCGAACTGGCCCGTGCACGCCACTTCCGGGAGATTGAAATCCATGCGCAATCGCATGCGCTGAAGTTTTACGAGCGCGCCGGTTTCGAGGCCTACGGCGAGGAGTTTGACGAGTGTGGAATTAGCCACCAACACATGCGTATCGCGATCCCCGCGCTGGAACCGCGGCATTCATCGCCGATTCCGGCTCATGACGAAAACCTGCTGACGAGCATTGATCGCGAATCTGCGCGCGCCGCGGTCCTTGCGGTGCTTACCACGGCACGCCGCGAAGCGTGCATCTACATGCGCGAACTCGAAGCCGATATCTACGACCATGCCGACGTTATTGAAGCGCTCAAGCAGATCGCTATCTCAGGAGCGAACTCGAGCATCCGCATCCTGATCCAGGCACCGAGCGGAGCACGCGCCGACGGCAACCGTCTGGTGGCCCTATCGCAGCGGCTAAGCAGCAGCTTCGCTTTCCGCACACCGATCGAGGAAATCGATCACCAGTACGCCGGTTGCTTCATCATCGGCGATCGTGGCGCCTGGTTCGAGCGCACGCTGGCCAGTCGTTTCGACGGCGAAGGCAGCACGCACGGGGCGGGCCGCAGGGCGCAACTCCAGGAGCTGTTCAACGCAGTCTGGGAGCGCAGCCAGGAATTGATCGAGATGCGCCGCTTGGAGATCTAGGGCTTTGGCTGACCCACGCATGTCTCTCACCTGAACAATCAGGCAAATCGCAGCCCGCAGACTGCCGCAATGCAGCAATTGCTGGGTTCAGTGGCTATAATCAACGGTTGTGCGCGGGCAGCTTGCTTGATCGTCAGAGCATTCGACCCCATCCCTATTCAGAATCGCCCAATTCGGCACTCCCCGCCAGCCCGGAGCCCGCGTGACTTCCTCGACACTTCTGCAGCAGTTCCAGAACACCTCCGCCCTTTCCGGAGGCAACGCGGGCTTCATTGAAGACCTCTACGAGATCTGGCTGCAGGATCCATCTGGAGTTTCCAGCGACTGGAATACGTATTTCGCATCGTTGAAAGGCTCGGCAACCCGGGACACTCCGCATTCCGAGGCAATCGCACGCATCGAAGCTGCACAACGCCGTGGCCACACGCGTGCAGCATCCAGCACCTCGGCTGTGGACAATGTCCAGGCGCAAAAGCAGGCTGGCGTGCTCAAGCTGGTCACCGCCTATCGCTCACGCGGACATCTGGCCGCCAACGTGGATCCACTCGATCTCGCCAACGCCTACGGCAAGGAAGAACTTGCCGCAATGGGCCTGTTGCCGCGACCCTCCGCACCCGATCTTGAACTTGCCTTCCACGGTCTTTCCAATGCCGACTTGGATACCGAGTTCAACACCGGATCGCTGTCGGGCCCGCGAAGCCTCAAACTGCGTGATCTGCTCTCCCTGCTCAAGAACACCTATGCGAGCAGCATCGGCTTCGAGTTCATGCATATTTCGGATGCAAGCCAGCGCCAGTGGATGCATGAGCAACTCGAAGGCACAGCGGGCCAGTTCAAGTTCGACAAGCAAGAGAAGAAACACCTGCTCGGCAAGCTGACCCAGGCCGATGGCCTGGAGCGCTACCTGCACACCAAATACGTCGGCCAGAAGCGCTTCGGCCTCGAAGGCGGCGAAAGCCTGATTCCGCTGCTTGACGAAATGCTCCGGCGCGGTGGCAGTGATGGCCTCAAGGACATGGTCATCGGCATGGCCCATCGCGGTCGCCTCAACGTGTTGGTCAACATCCTCGGCAAGCCACCCTCGAAATTGTTCGACGAGTTCGAAGGTCGCTTCGAACACCATGAAGACCCGGCCCGTTCCGGTGACGTGAAGTACCATATGGGTTTCAGTGCAAATGTGCGCACACCCGGTCGTACAGTGCATATTGCGCTTGCCTTCAATCCCTCGCATCTGGAAATCGTCAACCCGGTTGTCGCTGGCTCGGTGCGTGCGCGCCAGACCCATCGCAGCGACAGCAATCGCGAGCATGTCATACCGGTTTTGATCCACGGCGACGCGGCCTTTGCGGGTCAGGGCGTGGTCATGGAATTGTTCAACATGTCGCAAGCGAATGGTTTTTGCGTTGGCGGCACCGTGCACGTGGTCATCAACAATCAGGTCGGCTTCACGATCTCCAATCCGCACGACGCACGCTCGACCCTGTACTGCACCGACGTCGCAAAAATGGTCAATGCGCCAGTGTTCCATGTCAATGGCGATGATCCGGAGGCCGTGCTTTTCGTCGCCCGTCTGGCTTTTGACTATCGCCAGAAATTCAAGCGCGATGTCGTCATCGATCTGGTCTGCTACCGCCGTCATGGCCATAACGAGGCGGACGAGCCGGCGGCCACGCAGCCGCTGATGTATCAGGTTATCCGCGCCCGCGCACCGATACGCGAAATCTACAGCGACAAGCTCATCGCTGAAGGCGTCTTGAGCGCCGATGAAGTCAAGGCGATGGCCGATGACTACCGCAAGTTGCTCGAAGCCGGCGCCCCGATACCCGGTGTCGATGCGGACTACCACGATGCCCATGCCATCGACTGGTCCAAGCATATGGCCAATGACATCTTCGAGATCGTCAAGACCGGTGTCGCACTCAAGCAGATCGAAGCGGTCGACGCCAACTTGCTCAAGGTACCGTCGGGCATCACCCTGCATCCACGCGTGGCCAAGATCTATACGGATCGCGACAAGATGGCGGCCGGTGAGCACCCGATTGATTGGGGGTTTGCCGAGAATCTCGCCTATGCAACGCTGATAGCCGATGGCTACAACATGCGTCTGGTCGGTCAGGATGCCGGTCGCGGCACCTTCTTCCATCGCCACGCGGTCATGCACGATCAGAAGAGCGGCTCACGCCATGTGCCGCTGAAGACCATCCGCGCTGGTGCCACAGTCGAGATCATCGACTCGCTGCTCAGTGAAGAAGCGGTCATGGCGTTCGAGTACGGCTACGCGACCGCCACACCGAACACGCTGGTGATCTGGGAAGCGCAGTTCGGCGATTTCGCCAACGGCGCAC
>JBDTCQ010000315.1:0-7014 GCA_039923515.1 Dokdonella sp. | reverse complement strand
AGTGACAAGAGCTCTGGCAGATTCCAGCATTGTTCGTGGACGCCATCACGTCACGCGGCAGAAATCTAATGAGATCAATATATTAACGAACAACTTAGAATCAGTTCAGAAAAGACTTTGATGCATCAGATATTCTTGACCCGTTAATTTCCCGCGGAGCATCGTGCCTCCCGATTAGCCGCAGCTCTCATGCCGGTTCCACCCGTTTCCCTTTCAGCGACCCCTGTCGATCATGAAGACTGGCTTGATTTCCCCTGCCTGCAAGCAGCCGCAGCTTTTCAGTAATTCGCCGGAATGTGGCGGCGCTTCGGCACACGCTTCCAAGACCCCCGCAGCATCCGGCGATCCCTGGCTGAGCATATTGATTCCGGTCTTCAACGTGGCGGGATATTTGCAGGAATGCCTTGATTCTATTGCGTCGCAACTCGAGCCCGGCATTGAAATCGTTGCCCTCGACGATGCTTCAACGGATGACGGTGCGGCGATCCTCGCGCAGAACATGCGCTCACCCGGATCGGTGGTGCGAGTGGTCAGTTTGACCCGCAATGAAGGTCTGGCGGCTGCACGCAACCGTTTGGTAAAGGAAGCGCGCGGCGATTATTGCTGGTTTGTCGATGCCGACGACTTGATGTGCAGCGGCGCGATCCGTTCCCTGCGCGGGGTGATCGAAGCGGATTCGCCTGACCTGGTCATGTGCGATTTCCGCGTGCTGCGGCAGCGTATCCGACTAAAGCACCGGCTGCGTGGCGAATTGCACCGGCGCAGTTTCGATGGGCCATCACGAACGCTCAGTACCGATCGCGAGGTTCTCATCGGGGGTATCCTCAACAGTGGCCAGCTGCATTCATGGTCAAAGATCGCAAGGCGCTCAATCTGGAGCACGGTGCGGTTTCCTGAGGGCCGCTATTTCGAGGACATCGCCGTTTTTCCGCAACTGACCGCCGCAGTGTGCAGTCATGTCCACGTGCCCGAACCCTGGATTGCCTACCGACAGCGCGAGGGCAGCATCCTCTCCGAAATCACCCCTGAAAAGATCCGCGATCAGTTGCGCGCGCTGCGGGATATGGGTGGCGCTCTCGATCCCGCGCAAACGGATCCGACTGGCTACGTCGGCTTCGCCCAGCAGAACTTCCTGCTGCGCAGACTGGCTTCACTGATGCGCGGCCTCGCCAAGGATTCGACCGTTGAGGGCGCAGCCCTGCGCACGGAAGTAAATGAAAACCTGTGCGCGCTCTTCCCTGGGGGAATTGACGGAATCCTCGACGCGTACAGGCGGCGCGGCTGGATTTTGCGCGCATGGCGTGCCCGACAATCGCTTCAGGAATTCGGCCTCCAGACGTGTGCACACCCGTGATGCCCGGACATCCGGCCAGCAGCGTGGCTTCGACTGCTGGTCTGGCCTCCGCTACGCCGGTTCGCGTCCTGCATTTCGTCACCGGAGGATTCTCCGGCGGCGCAACCCAGGTCGCGATCGCACTGACGCGGGCTGCACTCGCCGGTGGTCGCGTCGAGCCATTGCTCGTGCTGCGACGCAAGTTGGGTGTCGATCCCATGCGTATCGAGGAGCTTCGGGAATCGGGTGTCCGCGTGCTTACCGTGCCGCGTTGGCCACGTATTGCAACGGTCTTGAGCCTCGCTGCCATCTGCCGCACCTTCCAACCCGACGTGCTCGTGGCGCACGGCTACAGCGATCACTTGTGGGGACGCTACGCCGGTCTGCTTGCCGGTGTGAAGAGTCTTGTCCATGTCGAGCACAACACGCGCGAGCGATATACGCGCTGGCGTCTGGCGCAATCGCGCTGGCTGGCGCGGCGCAGCGCACGCATCGTCGGATGCTCGGAAGCTGTACGCACGGCGCTGTTGAACATGGGCTTGCCTGCGGAAAAGACGATTGCTATTTCAAACGGCATCCGCCTGACGCCGTTTGAGCGCGCCGACGATCATCCCTTGTCGCAACGCACCGCTGGCATCGTCATGGTCGCGCGTTTTTCGCGGCAGAAAGATCACGCCACCCTGTTGCGCGCCATTGCCCTGCTTGGCGAACGCGGTTTGCATCCGCCGCTGCTGCTTGCCGGCGGTGGCAAGGCGGCCTATCGGGAAAATATGGAGTCGCTAGCCGGTCAACTGGGTCTGACCGCGCAGGTGCGCTTCCTCGGCGTTTGTCCCAATGTGCCGGATCTCCTCCTCGGCCACACCATCGCCGTACTCAGCACGCATTACGAGGGCATGCCGCTGGCTCTGCTTGAAGGCATGGCCGCCGGGTGTGCCGTGGTCGCCAGTGATGTCGAGGGAGTGCGCGAAATTTTGCGTGATGGCGAAAATGGGCTACTCGTCGCTGAGGCCGATCCGGTTGCCCTTGCCGATGCACTCGAGTTGCTGCTGACGAATCCACAGCACGCCACTCGACTCGCTGCGATGGCTCGCGCGGAGGCCATTGCGCACTATGGCCTTGAGCGCATGAACGAGCGTTACGAGAAACTGTTTCTGAGACTTGCCCGTGCGAACCGTTTCTTGCATCCCAAGTCAGGTCGACTGTTGCATACGCACTGACCTATCAGAATGCATAAATACGTAAAGTCGGGACAGCTTGCACGGCTCCGTGAGAAATGCGCTTGCTGGCATCGGTGCAAATTTGAAGCTTCCTGCGGTCGCGAGCGATGCTTCACCGACACAGGCGCGAAGTTCCGCTTGCTCGATCCGAGCGATGCCGTGCGGGAAAAGCGACGGACGCAATCAGCGCGTGCCTTCTTCTTTCAGTGCGATCGCGTTGATGCCATTGTCGGAGAGGGCGGCCTTGGCTGTTTCTAGTTCGCTGGCACTGGCATAGGGACCGAGGCGCACGCGATTCCAGGTCTTGCCGTTGATTGTCACCGGCGTGACCTGGGCGACGAAGCCGAGGATGGCGAGCTTGGCCTTGATTTCATCGGCAGCTTTCGCGGAGGGATAGGAACCCGCCTGCAGCAGATAGCGCGCGTTCGCCGATACCGCCGGTGTGGTGGTGCTGGCGGGGGGTTGGGCCGCTTCGGCGCGAGCCTTGGCCGAAATTTCGGCATCGGGAATGACGACTTCCATTTCCGGCAAGACCGAATAGAAATCGTAGTTCTTGCGTGGCTTGTCCTTGGCCTCGACCAGGGGCGGTTCGGTTTCGCGTGGCGCGACGGCCTCCGGATTTGGCTGAGGCCCGACCTTCTTGCGCAACATCGGTGCCCAATCGCTGCCGAGGAACACCATTGCGACCACTAGCCCGAGCAGGACGCCAACGCCAAGCCAGATCCAGGCCGGCACCCCCGCTCGCGATCCGCCGCGAGTCGCTTGTTTGCGTGAACGTGTAGCCATTACCTGAACTCCTGAAACCG
Organism: Dokdonella sp.; assembly: GCA_039923515.1. Lineage (GTDB taxonomy): Bacteria > Pseudomonadota > Gammaproteobacteria > Xanthomonadales > Rhodanobacteraceae > Dokdonella. Next base: position 3,658 of record JBDTCQ010000315.1, on the reverse strand, counting down.
GTGTGTGCGCAATGAATCCGGCATTGCGCGGAAAAGTGGGCGGGTGGCCGTCACATGCTCTCCGGCGCAGACACGCCGAGCAGGCCGAGACCGTTGCTAAGCACGATGCGCGCCGCATCGGCCAGCGCAATGCGCGCGTCACGCAAGAGGACATCATCGACGATGAACTGGTGCGCGTTGTAGTAGGCGTGGAATGCCGCCGCGACTTCGCGCAAGTACTGGGCCACGAGCTGCGGATCAAGATTGACGGCGGCGGCTTCGACCACTTCCGGATAGCGCGACAGCTCGCTCATCAAGGCGCGTTCGTGTTCGCTGTCGAGCCGATCGAGGCCACCAAGGCCAGCCCTTGTATCGGTGCTGATGCCGCGTTCGGCGAGCTGACGATGCACGCTGCAGACGCGGGCATGCGCGTACTGGATGTAGTAAACCGGATTGTCGTTGGTCTGCGCGCGAGCCAGATCGATGTCGAAGATCAACTGCGAGTCGGTCTTGCGCGCAACCAGGAAATAGCGCGTCGCGTCACGGCCGACCTCATCGATCAGATCGCGCAAGGTGACGTAGCTGCCGGCGCGCTTGGAGAGCTTCACTTCCTCGTTGCCGCGCATGACCGTGACCATCTGGTGCAGCACGTACTCGGGCCAGCCTGTCGGGATGCCGACATCGAGCGCCTGCAGTCCGGCCCGCACGCGATTGACCGTTGAATGGTGATCGGCGCCCTGCTCGTTGATGACGCGCTCGAAGCCGCGTTGCCACTTGCCTTCGTGATAGGCGACATCAGGCACGAAATAGGTATAACCGCCCTCGGACTTGCGCATGACCCGATCCTTGTCATCGCCAAAGTTGGTGGTTTTCAGCCACAGCGCGCCGTCTTTTTCGTAGGTGTGACCGGCCGCGATCATTTGCTTGACCGTGTGCTCGACCTTGCCTTCGCTGTACAGGGACGATTCGAGGAAATAGACATCAAACGCGACGCCGAATGCACGCAGATCGAGATCCTGTTCGCGGCGCAACCAGGCCACGGCGAAGCGGCGGATGGAATCGAGATCATCCACGTCGCCGCTGGCGCTGACGTCCTTGCCATCCGCATACACGCTTTGGCCATCGAGGAAATCACGCGCGACGTCCTTGATGTAGTCGCCGCGATAGCCGTCAGCCGGCCAACCGTCTTGCTCGGGTTCGATGCCCTTGCAGCGTGATTGCACGGACAAGGCGAGGTTGTCGATCTGCGCGCCGGCATCGTTATAGTAAAACTCGCGGGTTACTGCCCAGCCATTCGCATCGAGCACGCGGGCGAGACTGTCGCCGACAGCTGCACCACGGCCATGGCCGACGTGCAGGGGCCCGGTTGGATTCGCCGAGACAAATTCAATCTGCAGTTTGCGCCCGGCGCCGCTGGCATTGCGGCCGTAATCCTTGCCACGGTCGATGATCGTCGCGACTTCAGCGTGCATCGCTGGTGCGCCGAGGAAGAAATTGATGAAGCCCGGGCCGGCAATTTCGATCCGGTCGACGCGCGGATCCTTGATCGCGACGACGATGGCGGTGGCGATGTCACGCGGCTTGAGTCCGGCCTGTTTGGCCAGGATCAGGGCGACATTGCAGGCAAAATCGCCATGCTCGCGGTTGCGCGTGCGTTCGACGACGAAGCTTGGGTTCGTATCGTCGTTGAGGGTCTGTTGCGCACGCAGGGTTGCGAGCGCTCCATGGATCAGCTCGCGCAAGGCGTCTTTCACGGCGGGATTCAATCGGCAGCGGGTTGGCTATTGTAGGGGGCGTGGCGGGTTTCCCAAAGCTGCGCAGCGTGACGCTCGCTTCAACGCCTGTTCGACCACCGCCTCGATAAATCCGACGAACCCGCGTTCGGATGAACCGAATTCACGCGCGCAGGTGTTCGAGAGCCGGATCGGCCTGTGGATAACTCTGTGGGAAAAAATCTGGCGCGTGCCGGCCAGTCTCCGGGAAAATCAAGCACTTGCCCGAATCTGGGTGTGCTGCAAACGCATAACATATTGTTTTTAAAGGGAAGAGCTGTTCGCGAAAAATACTTCAATGCAATCAGAAACCTTGCTCAGGCTGACTTCTTGGCATGTGTATAGTTTTGAGCCGCAATAACGGCCCCGAACGGCGTCAGACAAGGCCTGCGACGGTTTCCGCATAGGCGTTGAGCACCTGGCGCCCACTTTCTGGGCGGCCGCGCATGGCGATGCGGGCGCGCAATCCAAGGCTCAGCGACTTGAGCCGCGCCGCGTTGTCGTCCTTGGCCGACCCAAACGATTGGCGGCCGAGTTCCGAATTGAAGCGGTGCAAGTCGAAAAAGAAGCGATCCTGACCGTCAGTCAGGAAACCGAGAACCGGTTGCGCACTTTCGACGGAATCCAGATCGCGCCGGCACAGCATCTCCCGTTCGAGGCAGAGATTTTCTGCACTGCTGGCAAAGCGATCGAACGATTCAGCGACATTGGCTGTGTCGAGATCGGCCGTTATCAGGGCGAGTTCGTGGGCGTGCAGGATGCGCGGGTCGTCGCGCCAGCCAGGCTGATGCTTGTCGAGCTTCTGCGCAAGTTTCGCCGCAAGGGCGCCGCCGGACTGGACCAGCTCGGCGGCGTTGAATGCGGCACTGCCGGGCGGTGGTCGTGCATCGAAAGTACTGCCGGCAATGGTCAGATCCATTGCCAGGTAGATGTCGGCGTCAACGCTGCGGGAAAAACCGCAGCGATCGAGCAGGCGAAAGGTTTCCTCCGTGCTGGCGCGCTCATTGGCACCGACGCCGGCTTCATACACGGACTCTTCACGCTGTCGCAGGTCGTGACAGGCGGCGAACAGGTTCAACACGCACCAGTCGCGAAGGCCGAGGGCGAGCACGCCATGGGTCGAGATCAGGCGGTCGATGCGAGGCCCGAGGATGTCGAGGATATGGGTTTCGTTGTGGTAGGCGTGGAAATCCTCGCCCAGCGTTCCATGTCGACGGGCCATGCGCACATAGGCAATGCGGATGGCGTTGGCGCACCGATCAAGCAGCGCTTCGGAATCCGGCCGCGCCGGCAGCAGCGGTCGCAACTGTTCAAGGCGTCGGGCAAGGATCGTCTCGAGCGGGCGGATTCGATCGCCAGCAATCCGGCGCGCGGCATCGACGTCGGCCACCGCCAGTTCGATTGCATCCGCCGGAAACGTTGTAGGAAACCCGAATATCACGTGGTGTGACCGCCCCTGGCTCGATCTTCCGCCGAGTATAGTGCGCAGCCCGCTTTCGATCATCCTCGGCAGAAGGGTCAGATCCAGCCGCGGCTCGCCAGGGAAGTTGGATTGCCGCTGCCGATGACGAAATGATCGAGTACGCGCACATCGACAAGGGCGAGGGCATCACGCAGGCGCAGGGTGATCGCGCGATCAGCGGCACTCGGTTCGGAAACGCCGGATGGGTGGTTGTGGGCGAAGATCACGGCGGCGGCGTTGTGTGAAAGACAATGCCGGACGACTTCGCGCGGATGCACGCTGGCCCCATCAATAGTGCCCCGGAACAACTCCTCGAAAGCAATCACCCGATGGCGGTTGTCAAGGAACAGGCAGGCGAAGACCTCATACGGATACGCTGCAAGTCGTGATTTGAGGAAGCGTGCGCTGGCGGCGGGATCGGTGAGTGCCTCGTTTTCGCGCAGTT
>JBDTCQ010000314.1:0-6346 GCA_039923515.1 Dokdonella sp. | reverse complement strand
TGATCAGATGGCGCGAGATCGCGCCCGAGGATCGGCACGATGCCCAGCGTCGACAAGGCATCGGCGCTAACCCATGCGCCGGAAAGGCGCTCGGCCGGGCCATCGATGCCACCGAGATTGGCCGTGCCAACCGTGTAGGCCGCCAGGGATTTCAGCGCTTTCTGGCGTTCACGAAGATCAAGCCAGTCGAGCGCTGGCAGGGCCAGATTGCGCGACGTGGCGTGGCTGTCGGTGTATTCGAAATGCACGAGCTGATCGGGCTCCGGGAACGGCAGCGGCTTGAGCACAAAGGCATTGATGCTGCTGAACATGAAAATCGACAAACCGATCCCGGCACCGAGCATCAGTACCGAAACGAGAGTGAATACCGGCGAGCGCAACAAGGAACGCAAAGCAAAACGAAAATCAGCGAGCATGACAATTCCTCATTCGTTGCGCAGGGCAATCATTGGATCGAGACGGAAAGCGCGCCACGCAGGCAGCAGCGCCGAAACCAAGGCAGCGAGAAACATCGCGAGCACACCCACGACAATCAACAGCGGTTGCGAAACCTGCTCGACCCCGGTCCATTGCGACGCAAGCAGCTGCATGCCCAGCGCGGCGGCGAACAAACCGCAGATCACGCCAAGCGCACTGCCCTTGACGCTATCACGCAGGATGGCGAGGCCCAGCGCAGACGGAGCCGCGCCGATGGCCATTCGCAGTCCAAATTCACCCACACGACGTTGCTGTTGCAACGAGGCGACCGCATAGACACCCAGCATGGCCAGCAACATGGCGGCAATCGCAAAGCCACCGACCGTGCGTGCGAAGAAACGGGCGGGCGCCAGTTCGGCAGAGAGATCGGCGGCGAGTGCGTATTGGCGCGTAATCGCCTGCTGCGGATCAATCGTACCGAGCGCATCGGCCATCTGTTGATCAACGCCGGGAATATCACGATCGCTGCGCACGAGAAAGGTCATTGCCGCATGCGACGCTTGCGCAAATGGCACCAGCACTTCGGGCGATGCCGGCATACGCAGACCGTCGTTGCGGATATCGGCGACAACGCCGATGACGCGATAGGACACATCCTGTCCACGTTGCGACGGAAGTCTGATCTGCTGACCGAGCGGTGAGGTATCGCCAAACAGGCGTTTCGTCGCCGCATGATTGATGATGGCTACCGGCTCGCTGCCTGCGCGATCGCTGGCGGAAAAATCACGACCGGCAATCAGCGGTATTTCGAGCAGCTCCCGATAACCGCTGGACACGCGCCGGAAAGCGACCTGCATCGGCTCGGCCTCACTGCGACCGGAAACTTGCAGATCGATTCGATTCGGTCCAATCGTCGACAGCGGTGCGCTGCTGGTCAAAGCCACGTTGCGAACGCCGGGGATCGCCGCCAACTGCGTCTGCACGCGCTCGGCAAATTCACTCCGTTCACTGGAAGGCGCATCGCTGAATATTTGCAGGGCGTGCACCCGCGCTACGGAAAATCCCGGATCGACGTGTTGCAGCTGCCAGAGCACGGCTGCGAAACCCAGTGCGGCAATCAAGCTCATAGTCGACAGGGCCATCGCGACAGCCGGCAACAGACGACGCTGATGCCGCTGGCCAAGCAAGCTGCGACCACCGCCGCGAATGGCTTCGGTGGCATCGGCATTGACGCGCAACGCACCACTGACCAGTGCGACCAGCGGCATAGCCAGGCCAAGCAGCAACGCAATCCCGACGGCAGTCCAATCGAGTGTGATGCCATCGACGCGCGGCACGTTGTCGCGAGCAAATTCACGCAGCATGCCGATGCCGAACCAGGCGAGAACAATGCCCAGCGCCGAGGCGATGCCAGCAATCACCAGCAACTCGGCAAGCAAACCGCGCCAGACGCGTTGACGAGTGGCACCAATCGCCAGCATCACCGCCTGCTGGTGGCGACGCACAATCTGTCGGCCATCGACAAGAATCGCGACATTGGCCGCCGCAATCAACAGGATCAGCAGAGCCAGGGTCAAAGCACTCCACAAGGCCGGACGCACATCGCCAACCATCAGATCGAGCAAGACTCCCGGCTCGAACTTCCAGTCGGAATCGGTGAGCCTATAGGTGGTGCGAATCGAAGCCGACTGCGCATCGAGGGCAGCCTTTGCTTGCGCCAGCGACACACCGTCATGCATCCGTCCCACCATGAGCAGGTCGCGCTGATTGAGCTGGCGCGTCCCGTCGGCCGGGATGTCCGTTTGGGAGAATGGCCGCCAGATGCCGGTATCGCCGGCAAATACTTCGATCGCCTTCGGCATCACGCCAATGATCTCCATCGGCGCTGATCCGGCGATATGCAACGTGCGGCCGATGACATTTGCATCACCCGCGAAACTGCGCTGCCACTCGTCGAACGAAATCACCGCCAGCGCACGATTGCCACGCACATCTTCGGCATCAAGCGCACGTCCCAGCAACGGCTTCATGCCGAACGCACGGAAATAGTCAGCGCTGACTTTCTGTGTGGTTACATCGCGCGGGCGCTGGCCTGCGACCTCGACGGTATCGCTCCAGTAGGTGAAGAATGCCAGCGCGTCAAAACCTGGAGTACCCGACGCAAGCTGCTGTGCCTCGACAGCGGTGATATTGGCGAGCTCGACATGCTGTTTCGCGCTGCTGGCATTGAGCAAGACGAGGCGATCACTATCCGGAAACGGCAGCCCGTTCAACAACACTCCGCTGACCGTGCCAACCATCGCAACACTGAGCCCTATACCGAGCGCAAGCATGCCAATCGATGCGAGTGCGAACAGTGGTGATCGCGACAAGGCACGAAAAGCGAGGCGAAGATCAGTGAGCACGAGAGACTCCTTGTTCCGACAAAGCCCGTGGGAGGGACTTCAGTCGCGATGCGGGTACTCGACCGTCCAGAAAGGCATCGCGGCTGAAGCCGCCTCCTACAAAAGCAACACCGGATTTCCGCCCCTCTGTAGGAAGCGCCTTCAGCCGCTTGTCCCCTCTTGGGGGCGATGCTTTTTTGCGACCTACCGGAAAGACAATGCGAAAAAATGTGGCCCATCTCCCGGGATTGCTGTATCCGTTCCAATAGGGTGCATGCGGAAATTCATCACTCATGACGCAGCGCCACCATCGGATCGACGCGGAGCGCGCGACGGGCTGGAACGATGACGGCTATCAGCGCGGCGAGAATCAGTACTCCGAGCACCGTGACTATAATCAGCGTGTTGCCAGACGCCATGCCCGGCAGCGATGCGCTCAAGGTCTGCGCGAACGGAATACCGAGCAGCAGTCCAATCCCGAGCCCGATACCGAGCTGCCAAAAGATGCGTCCAAACAGGCTGCGCAACATCTGACGACTTGGTGCGCCGAGCGCGCGGCGCACGCCAATTTCGCGCGTCCGCTGCGCCACACCAGATGCGACCACGCCGTATAGCCCGGCGCCGGCCAGCAGCAGCGCCAGCAGGCCGAATACGCCGAAGCTCTGCGCAACCATGCGTTCGCCGAGGGTCTGATTGCGGATCACGCCGGCAAAATCCCGAACCCAGTACAACGGCGTGTCGGCGTCGACATTGCGCATGATTTCAGCGAGCTTTTTGCTGAAAGCCAGAGGTTCGCCGCGCGTGCGTACGAGGATACTGGCAACCCGAAATGGCGATTGGCGCAGCGGCACAAGCATTGACGGCTCGGTCGGATCCATCGGCCCATCGAGCTTGAGCCCGCTGACGATGCCAACCACCGTAACCATCACCTCGTCTGGGTCACCCGGATCGAGGCGGAACTGGCGCCCCAGCACGGATTCATCGGCACCGAACCGGTCGACAAAATGCTGATCGACGACGGCGACAAGAGCGCCATCGGCGGCATCGCGACTGTCGAAAAAGCGACCTTGTTGCAACTTGATGCCATTTGTTTCAAGGAAGTGATCATCGACAGCACCGTAACGTGATCGCGGCAACGGTCCATCGCCGGCAACAGCCCCGCTTGGCAGTATTTTTGCTGATGCATTCAAGTTGGTTCCGGGCATGGCGGTGCCTACGGTCGCGCTGACGACTTCGGCATCTTCACGCAGGCGTTCGCCCAGACGTTCATATAACTGCACCTGTCCTGCGGGTGTCGGATACGCCTGGGTCGACAACACGACCCGCGCACTGAGCAACTGCGCGTCATTGATACCGAGATCGATATCATCGAGTGCGGAAATCCCGCGAACCAAAGTGCCGACACAAATCAGCAAGGCGCAGGACAAAGCGATCTCGCCGATCACCAGCAGGCGGCTGATGCGCGCGAAAGATCCGCCGGTCACGCTACGCGTGCCGTCGCGCAATTGGTCGGCAACACCGCTGCCACCGACGCGCAATGCGGAGAACAGGCCAGTCAGCAGGGCAGTGACCATCGCCGCGGTGAGGGTGAGGCCGATGACCGTGGCATCCATGTCGAATCGCAGCCACAACGGCGGCCCGAAATCCGCCTGACGCATCAGGCTCTGCTGCCAATGCATGCCCGCGCTGGCCAGCGGAAAGGCGATCGCCGTGGCGAGCAGACTCAGCAACAGACATTCGCCGAGCAGATGCACAATCAGCCGACGACGACTGGCGCCGAGCGCAAAGCGCACGGCGAGTTCCTGCTTGCGTCCAAGTGTGCGCGTCAGCAACAGGTTTGCAGCGTTCGCGCACGCTACCAACAGCACCATGAGTACTGCCGCGAGCATGATGCCAAGTACCGTACGGATGGTGCGCGAAACTGCAAGGAAGGCCAATGGCTCAATGCCGGGCTGCATGTCACGGAAGCGATCTGGCTGATCCTGCGCGACCTGTTTGAACCAGTTGTCGAACGCCGACGCGACCGCCAACTCACTGGTATCCGCGTGACGCCGCAGCACGATCCACCACGATAGATCGTCTGCCTGGATACCACTGAACAGATGACCGACAATCCAGACCGACTCTCGACTCGGGAAGCTGAATTCGGGTGGCATGACGCCGACCACGGTGACGGGCAGCGCGTTGACGCGGATTTGTCTACCGATGATCGCGGGATCACCGGCGTAACGAGTTTGCCAAAGCTCATGGGAGATCATCGCGACTGCAGCCGCGCCGTCCGCACTATCGGCAGAAGAAAAATCGCGACCAATCTGGGGAGCAACGCCGAGAGTGCGGAACAGATTGCTGCTGACGTACGCACCGGCATAGCGTTCGGGCCGATTGATGTCGCTTAGATTCATCGTCGATCCCGCAAATCCAGCCGTCTCTGCAATACCGTCGAGCTGGCGCCGGATCTCGATCAACTCGCTGTTTTGCACCGGATTGAGATCGTTGCCGCCATCGCCACGCACGCCGGCATGCAGCAACTGATCCGGATTCGGGAACGGCAACGGACGCAAGACGAAGCCATTGAGCATTGCCAGCATGAAGATCACGCAGGCCAACCCGGCCGCAAGCACGCCGACCACCAACGCCGAAAACGCAGGTCGAGCGGCAACGCCACGAATGGCGCTTTTTGTTTCATTGAGCAACAGGCTCATCGGAAGTCCTTCTTTCGTGGCGCAGCACAAGCATGGGATCGACGCGCCAGGGGCCGTATCTGGTGGCGATATTCATCGATCACTCCAGGATCGAGAACGGATGCGGCTGTGTGGATAGATCTCACTCATGACGCAGAGCCACGAGCGGATCGACACGCAGGGCACGGCGCGCCGGAACGAGAATGGCGAATAGCGCGGCAACAACGAGAATGCCGACGACCAACAAATAGACCTGCGGATTGTCCGCATCGAATCCGTTGAGCGTACCGGTCAGCAGCCGCGCGAACGGCCAGGCGAGAGCCAGGCCAATGACGAGGCCAAGGCCGATCTGCCACGCGCTGCGGCCGACCAGGGTGGCCAGAACCCGGCCACTCGGCGCGCCGAGTGCGCGGCGAACGCCGATCTCGCGGGTGCGTTGGCGCACCGTGAATGCAATCACGCCATACAAGCCGGCGCCAGCGAGGAATAACGAGATGGCACCAAAGACGAGAAACAAGCGGGCCAGGATGTGTTCGCCAAACGTGGCTTCGCGAATGACCTGGTCATAGGTGCGCACCCAGTAGGCTGGCGTATCGGGTTCAACCTCACGCAGGATTTCATTGAAGCGTGGCGCGAACGCCCGCGGATCGCCTTGCGTGCGTATGGCCAGACTGACGAAACGCTCGGGCGCTTGACGCAATGGCCGCAGCAAGGCCGGGCGTACCGGATCGTCCAGGTCATCAAGCTGGATGCGCTTGATCACGCCGATGATGGTGACCAGCGCGCCCTGGGGATTGTCGGGATCAAGGCGGAAGCGGCGACCCAGCACCGATTCGCCGTTGCCGAGTTTTTCGGCAAAGGTAT